>JBBFLP010000076.1:7643-11933 GCA_037478975.1 Armatimonadota bacterium | reverse complement strand
TCGCTGGGTAACGCCCCCTTCCTCCCTGAATCGCTCTGGAAATCCCGTCGGCTGGAGGGATGCCATCGTCATGACCATCCCAGGTATCGTCCCGGTATCTCGGTGTTCGGTGTTCCGGCAACCTGTTCCCGGAACACCTCTTACGGTGGTTGAGCCGTCCGGCGCAGCCGGACGAGTCGAAACCACAGCCAGATGTGGTCTCGATAGGCGCGCCAGCGGCGCGCTACTCGACCACCGTAGGTTCGCGTGGAATGCTAAAGTCTGAACGCGGCAGCAGCATCCGGATGGCAAATCGCAGGCGGTCTCTGGCCCGGACGGATAGAGGGGCCAGGACGCAAGAAAAAAGCGGAGGCCACCGGCCTCCGCATAAGAGTCTTCGATCTTGAGTGAGTCCTGCTGTGTTCAGACGCTCCTCAGCGCCGGCGCAACTTCAGCAGTCCAATCCCGCTCAGCCCCAGCAGCGCTCCCATCTGGAAGAACACCGGCTCCGGAATCGGGTTGCACTGGGTGAGCATGACCACGCGGTCAAACCCGTTGATCGTATAAGTTTTGGGATCCCACTGCAGCGTGAATTTCTCCCAGTCAGGCTGTGGCCAGATCTCAAAGTAGGCTGTAAAGCGTCCTTTTGAACCACCAAGATCCTGGTTGTACCATCCCGTCCCAAGTCCAGGGCCAACAGGGGAGTTTTGTTCAAGCAATTTGCTCCACCCGCCATCCCATTCCAACAAGGGATTGGATGGGCTGCTGAAGTCGGGAATCTTCGTTCCTGACCACGTGTAAGTGATGTCCACCCACACTTGCTTGTAATAATAGGGCCGGCGTAGATTGTCCATCTCAACGCTCAGTATGCCGGAAGCTGAGCTTAAGATAGGTTCAGCCGGGAAGGGCAAGTAGTTGAAGCCCCATTCTCTAATCTGCTGGCCCTGTTGGTTCCAGGTCCACTGCACCCATTGTTTGGGATTGGTGCAATACTTGAACCAGTCCGGTGCCCAGGTGGGTGATCCGTAGCCAGGTCCCGTTTGGGCTCCAGCCTGTCCCGCCAGGCCGGCTGCCAGCGCAACCGCCACCATCACGGTGAGGAGGCGTTTCGTCCAGAATCCTCCCATAGCTTTCGCTCCTTTCTAGTGTCTCAGGCCGCCACGCAAAGCACCGGTGGCCTGAACGCCTGCGGCCCCATTGCCGCTCTCCTTGCCCGTGGAGTAAAAGTAGCACATCCTGCCTGCGCGGTCAATGACCTTTGTGTGAATTCAGGTATAAATACCGGATCCCCGCGGGTTCACCAACTGAGCCGACCGCCTTCGGCGGGCGAGTTCAAAGACGGTACTCCGGCAACTTGTTTCTGGAATACCCCCTTACGCTGGTTGAGCCGTCCGCCTCTGGCGGACGAGTCGAAACCACACGCCGGTGCGTGGTCTCGATTCGCGCACCTTCGGCGCACTACTCGACCACCGTAGGACTCGACCAGCGTAGGGTAGGGGGCAACGTAGGGTCAGGGCGCGAGCAGAATGACCAGGTCTGCCCGCCCTTATGTCGCTGACACACGCGGCGTGAAACTGGCGGCGTCACTGCGCCCAGGCGGTCAACTGCTCCGCGGTCGCCACAAACTGCACCTCCGGTTCCGCCTCGGACCAGTCCACTTCCCCGAACCGGATGTGCCCGCCGGAGAAGCACGAAAGAAGCGCCCGGCTCCCGCGTTCGCGGATCAGCTCCACGCCGCCTCCGCCCTTCCAGAACTCCCGCCTTCTATCGAATTCAAAGCGGAACATGTCGTCGCTTTCGAATACCCAGCACCGGGGACCGAATCCGCGGATGCTCGCGTTGACGATCAACAGCCAGCGGCCTCCGCGATGGATCAGGTGGCTGGACTCCAGGCTGCCCTGCGGGTGCCCGCCTTCAAGCCGCGGTTCGTAGCCCTGGCTCGGCCCCTCCAGGATGGGGCCGTGGTCTTCCCAGCTCTCCAGATCCGGGCTGCTCGCCAGCGCCACGCACGATGCCCCCCGGCGCGTGTTGGCCGTATACGTCATCCATACCCGGCCGTCCATCTGGAACAGGTGCGGATCCCGGCAGCTGGATATCCGGTCTTCGCGCCAGTCCGCCCACTCGCGGTCCCGGCAGGGTGAGATGGGATTCTTCTCCCACCGCCGCCACTCGAACAGGTCGTCGCTGAACGCCAGGCCAATATCCTGCGAGATCTCTCCGTTCACCCCCGTGTAGGCCATCACCCAGCCGTCCTGCCAGGGCATCAGCACCGGAGCCCAGACATGGGCTCCCTCCCACGTCCCCGGACGGATGAGCATCACCGGGTCGTGCACTTCCCAGTTCAGAAAGTCGGCCGTGGAGGCGTGCCCGAAGTAGATTTCATTTCCGGGATAGAACGGCGTGCCCTCCTGCAGGCGCCGTTCAATATAGTAGAAGTGCCATCGCACGTCCTTCTCCGCCACGCCGAAGTCCGCGACCTGGCCGCTGACAGGCCGGAAGCCCTTGTTCACCACGTCCACCGGAGGATGGCGGTATCGCTCGCGCCGCCAGCTCCAGAGCGTTTCTTCGAACTCGATGATGTTCAAGCAGAATCTCCTGTCGAGTGAAGAGGTCTGTCCACCCCGCGATAGACTTCATCCCATGATGGGATGTTTCCTTCACGTCATCGTCGCGGGTTGCTACCGGGCGCCTTGAAGTGTTATGCTCCGCGGACGTTGTGCTATAATGCCGCGGCGCCAGGCTGCTGGAATTTTGCACGCGCATCCACACTCTCTATGAATCTTTCAAGACTGCTGCTGGGACGGTTTTCCCGCGCTATAGGAATTGATCTGGGGACCGCGAACACGCTTGTCCACGTCCGGGGGAAGGGCATCCTGCTCCGCGAACCCTCCGTCATCGCCATCGAGTCCGAAAGCCGCAAGGTTCTGGCCGTGGGCGAGGAGGCCAAGCAGATGCTGGGGAGGACTCCCGGCAACGTGGTGGCCATCCGTCCCCTGAAGGACGGGGTCATCGCGGACTTCGACCAGACCGAGCAGATGCTGCGCGGTTTCATCCGCAAGGTGCATCGCGCGGGCAGCCTGGTCCGCCTGACCGTCGCCGTGGGCATCCCCTCGGGAGCCACGGAGGTGGAGCGCCGGGCCGTCATAGACGCTGCCCGGCATGCGGGAGCTCAGGAGGCTTACCTTATAGAAGAGCCGATGGCCGCCGCCATCGGGGCCGGACTTCCCGTCAGCGAGCCCACCGGCAGCATGGTGGTGGACATCGGCGGAGGCACCACCGAGGTGGCTGTGATCTCTCTGGGCGGCGTGGTGACCAGCCAGTCCACACGCACCGCGGGAGACGAGATTGACGAGGCCATCATCGCCTATGTCCGGCGCGTCTACAATCTGCTGATCGGGGCGCGGACGGCGGAGGACGTGAAGCTGAACATCGCGTCGGCCTTCCCGATGGAGGAGGAGCTTTCCATGGAGGTTCGCGGCCGGGACCTGGTCACGGGTCTGCCCCGCAGCGCCGTTTTGACCTCCCGGGAGATCCGCGAGGCCATTGCCGACCCTTTGAACGAGATTGTGGAAGCGGTCAAGGTGACCCTGGAGAATACCCCGCCCGAGCTTGCCTCGGACATTATGGAGCGCGGCATCGTCCTGGCAGGAGGCGGGGCGCTGCTGCGTGGGATAGACCGGCTACTCTCAGCCGAGACGGAGATGCCCGTTCACATCGCGCCGGATCCTCTTTCCTGCGTGGTCATCGGCACCGGCAGGGCGCTGGAGGAGTCGGAAAGCAATCCGGCGCTGCGCAAGGCGCTGGTGAACTCCTCCCGTTTCCAGTGAACGCCACGGGATAAGGATGCCGGGGGGCGGGTGAAGGGATGTTGACACGGCGTGCGGCGCAGGTGCTGGTAATGGCCGCCGCGGTCGTGCTGGGCATCACGGCGGGCGTGGCTCATCAAAAGAGTCTGCGCGAGGGCCGCTCGGACTTCCTGACAGAGTGGACGGCCATGCTGACCCGTCCCGTTGCCGTAGTCTTCCATTTCGCCTCAGACCGTACGGCGGCTTTCGTCCGCATCTTCCGTGTGAACTCCTCCCTGAAGGCGGAGAACGCCCTCCTCCGGGAGCGGTACGATTCCGCCCGGAGCAAACTGGTGGAGCTCCGGGAATATGAATCCGAGGCGAAGAGGCTTCGCGATCTTCTGAAGATGAAAGAGGCGCTTCCGGTCCGGACCGTCGCCGCGAGGGTGGTCATCCGTCCTGCCACCCCCTGGGCGGATACGTGCACCGTGGACGCCGGATCGGAGCAGGGCGTCATGCCCGGCTC
>JBBFLP010000076.1:0-7543 GCA_037478975.1 Armatimonadota bacterium | reverse complement strand
ATTTTCCCCAAAGGCGTTCTGGTGGGCCACGTGGTTTCCGTCGAGTCCGGGGAAGACGGGCACTTCAAGGCGGCGGTGGTGGCTCCGGCGGTGCAGTTCCGGTCCGTGGAAGAAGTGCTGGTGGCGGTGGAACGGTGAGACCCGGGCCGGCAGTCGTCTGGGGTGGTCTGTTCGCAGCGTTCCTGCTTCAGGCGCAGGTGAGCGGCCGGATACCGGGGGCCGAGAACCGGCCGGAGTTTCTTCTGGCCTTTTTGCTGGTGCTGGCCGTGTTTTCCCCCGGGTCGCCCCCGGTGGCGCCTGCGTTCGCGGCCGGGCTGCTGGAGGGCGTGCTGTGCGGGTTGTATACGGGGGCGTTCATCGTGAGCAGGATCGTCGCTGCCGTGGCTGCTTCACACGTGGCGGACCGTTTCAACCTGAGTCTTCCTGTGGTGCTGCTGGTTTCCCTGATCGCGTGTGCGACGGCTCACCTGACGTTCCTGCTCGTGAGCTCCACTGCGGACATCGGCTGGTGGCTGAAGGTGACAGGGCGGCAGATCCTTTTGACCACCCTGCTGGCCGGTCTGCTTTATCCCCTGGTTGCCCGCACGGCCCGTACGTCCGGACCGTCGCTGGGGCGTCTTTGACGCGGCCGGAGATGCAACATACTTCCAGGCCGATGCGCGTGAGATGGAGTCACGGGAGTCTGCTGCGATGATCGCCATCGTCGGTCCCACCGCCACGGGTAAGACCGATGTTGGCGTGCTCCTGGCGGAGCGCGTGGGCGGCGAGATCGTCTCCGCCGACAGCATGCAGATCTGGCGGGGAATGGACATCGGCACCGCCAAACCCGATGCAGCCCTCCGGGCGAGGGTGCCGTTCCATCTGATAGACGTTGCCGGGATCCAGGAGACATTCAGCGTGGCGCGTTTTCAGCGGCTGGCGCTGGAGGCGGTGCGGGAGATCCTGTCGCGAGGCAGGGTGCCTCTTCTGGTGGGGGGTACGGGCCTGTATATCCGGGCCGTAGTGGACGGGCTGCGTATGCCTCCCCCGGCCGATCCAGCCGTCCGCGCGCGGCTGCAGGAGGAGGCGTCGCGTCTGGGAAGTCCTGCCCTGCACGACCGACTGGCACGGATTGACCCTCAGAGCGCCGGCAGAATCTCTCCCAACGATGCCAAGCGCATCGTACGCGCGCTGGAAGTGTTCGAGACTACCGGCCGCACCCTCACGGAGTGGAATGAGCAGGACCGCGCGCGGCGCAGCGATACCCCGTGGCTGCAGTTCGGGCTTCACTGTGAACGCGATGAGTTGAACCGCCGTATTGAAGCCAGGGTGGACGCCATGCTGCGCGCCGGATGGGTGGATGAGGTCCGCTCGCTGATGGACGCGGGGTTGCGGCCGGGGTTGCAGTCGGCGTGCGCACTGGGCTATCAGGAGATAATGCGGCTGCTGACGGAAGGGGGTTCGCTGGAAGACACGGCGCAAGCCATCAAGATCGCAACCCGGCAGTTCGCCAAGCGTCAGCGAACCTGGTTCCGGGCAGATCCGCGCATCATCTGGGTGGATGTGACCGGGCGAGGGCCGGAGGAGGCTGCGGAGGAGATTCTGCGGCTTCTCTCGCGGCCCGCGCTGCAGCAGAGGAATAAGCCCCGGTCCTGAGGACTCATTCCGGGACGGGATTGGCAGGTTTGGCAGGGAGTAAACCGATGAACAAAGGACAGGCCAGCATTCAGGACGTTTTCCTGAACCAGGTCCGCAAGGATAATGTGCCCGTCACCATCTATCTGATCACGGGCGTGCAGTTGAAGGGCTTCATCAAGGGCTTTGACGCTTTCACCATTGTGCTGGACAGCCCTGGCAAGCCGACGCAGATCGTCTACAAGCACGCGCTTGCCTCCGTGGTGCCCGGCCGGCCCATTAGCCTGCGGCCGGAGGCGCGCCAGCCCGAAGCGGAAGAGACGCCGAGTGGTGAGGCTGCCGGCGAGGGCCCGGAGGCGGAGCGGGACGAGTGAAGTTTGCCAAGATGCACGGGGCCGGCAACGACTTCATCGTCGTGGACGGTCTGGCGGAGGATCTGGAGAGTCTGGATCTGGCGGATCTTAGCCGGCGAATGTGTGACCGGCATTTCGGCATCGGGTCGGACGGCCTTATTCTGGTATTGCCGAGCCGCGTGGCCGCGTTCCGGATGCGGATGTTCAATCCGGATGGCAGTGAGGCGGAGATGTGCGGCAACGGCATCCGCTGTTTTGCCAAGTATGTCTATGATAGGGGGCTGACCCTGGACACAAGTATCTCAGTCGAGACGCTGGCCGGGGTGAAGGATCTCAAGCTCTCCATCGAAGACCGGCGCGTGGTCAGGGTGCGTGTGGACATGGGTTCGCCCTCGCTTGATCCGGAAAGCCTTCCGGTGAAGGCTCCGGCGGCTCCGGACGGCGCGGCGCGAGTACAGTTGCGCGTCGGAGGCAGGCGTCTGGAGGGGACGTGTGTCTCGATGGGCAATCCACACTGCGTGGTCCAGGTGGAGGACATTGACTCCTTCCCGGTTGAGAAGATCGGTCCCCTCATCGAGAACCATCGCCTGTTTCCCCGCCGGACGAACGTCCCGTTCGTCCAGGTGCTGCAGCGGGATCATCTGAGAGCCCGGGTCTGGGAGCGAGGAGCGGGAGAGACACTCGCGTGCGGCACCGGAGCCTGTGCGGCGGCCGTTGCGTGTGCCCTGAACGGCGTGTCAGGGCGCCGGGCTGCCGTGGATCTCCCGGGCGGGCGCCTGGAGATCGAATGGACCGGTGATAACCGCGTGCTGCTGGACGGTCCGGCCGTGGAAGTGTTCACGGGGGAGTTTCCTCTGTGATGATCCGCTCTGCCAGGGACCGGAGGAGCTGAATGCCGGGAATCCACGAAGTCGCTCATCACGACCGGGCGGTGCTCCTGTTCGAGAGCGGCGACGTGGATCCGTGGTTCCGCACCGAGATGCGCGAGCTGGCCGCGACGGCGGAGGTGGATGTCGTCGGCGAGTTCTACGCGCGGACCCATCGCAGGCCGGGACAGCCATTCCTTTCGGCGGACCGCGGCGAGGAACTGTATCAGGAGGTGGTGGAGCTTGGGGCCAACACCGTCCTGGTGGCTGCGGACCTGTCGCCTGGCGAGCACAGCGAACTGCAGGGGATGGTGGAGGTTCGCGTGGTGGACCGCTCGCAGCTCATTCTGGATATCTTCGCACGCAGGGCACATACGCGGGAAGGAAAGCTCCAGGTTGAGCTGGCCCAGTTGAACTATCTTCTGCCCCGCCTGACGGGCGCCGGGACGGAGATGTCACGGCTGGGGGGCGGCGTCGGAACCAGGGGGCCGGGCGAGACCAAGCTGGAGTCAGACCGCCGGCGGTTGCGCAGACGCATCGGCGCGCTGACGGCGGAGATAGACTCGGTTCAGAAGCACCGGGAAGTCGCCCGCAGCGGCCGCAAGAGCCTTCCCTTCCCTTCGGCCGCGCTGGTGGGATACACCAGCGCCGGCAAGTCCACCCTCCTGAATGTCCTGTCCGGCGCGAATGTGGCGGTGGATGCGCGGCTGTTCTCCACGCTGGATCCCACCACCCGCCGGGTCGTTCTGCCGGACGGGTGGGGCATTCTGATCACTGACACGGTCGGGTTCATCCGCGACCTGCCGCATACGCTCATCGCCGCCTTTCGCGCCACGCTGGAGGAGGTGCGCGAGGCGGACGTGCTGGTGCACGTGGTGGATGCCTCCCATCCCGCCAGGGAGGCGCAGATCGAGGCCGTCCGCACTACCCTGGAAGAGATCGGAGCAGGAGGCAAGCCCACAGTGATGGTCTACAACAAGAGCGATCTGTGCTCCGATACCTACGAGCTCAGGCGCCTTGTCGCGAGCGACCCTCTCTCCTGTTACATCTCGGCGCTCAAGGGGGAAGGGCTGTCGCATCTTATGGACCGCATTGCGGCCGCCGTACGTGGCCTGCTCACACGGGTCGAGGCCGTCATACCCTACAGCCGGAGCGAGCTGCTTTCGGCCTGCTACGACAACGGGCGCGTGCATCAGGCGGAGTACCGTGAGGACGGTATTCATCTTGTGGCGGACGTGACGGCGTCTTTCGCCGGCGTGCTTGCGCCGTTCCGGCGCGGTGACGAGGGCGGGGAGGGCTGAGATGCGTTGCTGAGCGCCCTTCGCCATCGCGACTACCGCATCTACTGGACCGGCTCCGCCGTGTCGTTTCTGGGCACCTGGTTGCAAAACACGGCGCAATCGTGGCTGGTGCGATCCCTTTCTCCTTCTCCCCTTGCGCTCGGAATGGTGGGCTTTTGCAGCTCGCTGCCGATGTTTGTCCTGTCGCTTTTCGGTGGGGTTATGGCGGACCGGATGGACAAGAAACGGGCGCTGATGGCCACTCAGGCGGCTCTGGGCGTGTTCGCGGCGCTGCTTGCCTGGCTGACGCTCAGCGGGATTGTGCGGCTGCCGCACATCTTCGCCATCGCTCTTGCCTCTGGTACGGCTGCAGCGCTGGATGCGCCGCTGCGGCACAGTTTTGTGTATCACCTGGTGCAAAAGGATGACCTTCCTGCCGCCATTGCCCTGAACTCCGCCGCGTTCAACAGCGCGCGCATCGTGGGACCGGCGCTTGCGGGGCTTGTGGTCGCGCAGTGGGGGGAGGGTGTCTGCTTCGTCCTGAACTCGGTCAGCTTCTGCGCCGTGCTGGTGGCACTGGCGTTCGTCTCGGCCGATTCCCGTCCCGGCGCCGCCCCGTCGTCCTCCGTGTGGTCCGATCTACTGGGCGGTCTGGACTACATCCGCAGCCATCGCACCATCAGCGGTCTCATCGCCATCATCGCCGTTCCCAGTGTGCTGGTATTCCCTTACGGTGCGCTGATGCCCATCCTGGCGAAGGACATTCTGGGGACGGGCGTCAAAGGGTTCGGTGGCTTGCTGAGCGCCGCGGGAGTGGGGGCGCTTGCGGGAGCAGCCCTCCTGACAATACTCTCCCGGCGGTTCGGGCGGGGACGGGTGATGATCGCTGCTCTGGCGCTGCAGGGCGCCGCGCTGGTATTCCTGGCGTGGTGCCGGGTGTATCCGCTGTCGCTTGCCGCGCTGGTCGCTGTGGGGTTCGGAATGGTCTCGTTCGTTTCCTCCGTCAACGCTTTGCTGCAGACGCTGGCCTCGGAGAGGATGCGCGGCCGGGTTATGGGAGCGTATGTGTTCACGTTTCTGGGGTTGGGGCCGCTCGGGAGCCTGGCTGTGGGGGCGCTGGCGGAGGTGTGGGGCGTGCCTGTTATGATCACGCTTTCCGGTCTGGTAGCCCTCGGAGTCAGCGCGGGAGTTGCCTTTGGCAGGCCGGATATCCGGCTGCTGTAACGGCAGACGGCTTTATATATTTCGGATATCAGATATGGAGAAACGCACAGTTAGCACAGACCGCGCTCCGGCGGCCATCGGTCCTTATTCGCAGGCGGTGGCGGCGGGCGGCTTCCTGTTCATCTCAGGGCAGATCCCGCTGGATCCGGCCTCTGGTGAGGTGGTGGACGGAGGCTTTCCAGCGCAGGCTCAGCGCGTGCTGGACAACTTTCTGGCGGTGGTCGAGGCCGCAGGACTGAAACCGGAGCACGTGGTGCGCACCACCGTCTATCTCACGGATCTTTCACGCTTTCAGGAGTTCAACGTCCTCTATGCGGAGCGTTTCGGCTCCTCGCTACCCGCGCGCGCGGTGGTGCAGGTGAGCGCCCTGCCGCGCGGCGTCGAGATCGAGATGGACGGGATAGCCGTCTTTCCCGCGGAGTCCTGACCTCAGCTGCGCTTTTCGCAGACAGCCAGATCGCGGAAAAGCGGCTCGAAAGCGAACAGGGCGGCCACCCCGCCCGTGTGCAGGAAGACCACCGGCCGCCGGTTGTCCAGCGCTCCCTTGCGCGCTAGATCGAACAGCCCCGCCATCGCCTTGCCCGTATAGACCGGGTCCAGCAGAAGGCCCTCCAGGCGGGCGGAGGTGATGATAGCGTCGCGGCCCTCCGGCGTCGGCACGCCGTAGGCCGGGCCGTAATATTGGTCATACGCGACGATGTCGTCCGGAGAGAACCGCTCCGGCACGCCGAGCAGCTCGGCGCATTCACTGGCGATCTCCGCGGTCCGGGCCCGCAGCGGAGCCGATTTGCGGCTGACGCTGATGCCGATGACCGTGCTGCCCGGCAGGAAGAGGCGCGCTCCCAGCACGCATCCCGCCAGCGTCCCGCAGGAGCCCACCGGCAGGATGATCTGGACCTTCTCATCGCCCAGTTGCCCGGCAAGCTCGCGCATCCCGCGCACATATCCGCAGGCACCGATGGGTGTGCTGCCTCCTATCGGCACGATGTATGGCCTGCGCCCCTGGTGCCGGAGTTCCTCTGCCAGCCGGGCCATCTCCGCTTCCATCTCAGGGACATCCTGGTCCTTTAGAAAGCGGATGGGTGCTCCCATCAGAATGTCCAGCAGCAAGTTTCCCTGAAATTCCTGAAAGTCCGGACCGCCGAGCACCAGCGCCACGTCCAGCCCCAGTTTTCGGGCGGCGGCGGCGGTCATCCGGGCGTGGTTGGACTGTGGCCCGCCGTCTGTGAGCACGATATCGCTGCCGGCCTGGATCGCTTCGGCCATCAGATATTCCAGTTTGCGGGCCTTGTTGCCACCCAGCGCAAGGCCCGTCTGGTCATCTCGCTTGATCAGCAGCCGGTTCAGTCCCAGATGCCCGGCCAGCCGGGGGGCTTCTTCAAGCGGGGTGGGTATATGGGCGAGGGTCATCCTGGGGAGTTCGTCCAGCTTCAATCTGCACCTCCATTGTCAGGAGAACCAGCCCGAGCGGAACGCGCGGCCGTCATCGCTGCCCGGTAGACATCCCGCGCCGCAACTCCGCGTTCAGAGGCAAGCCGGCGCACGTCGTCGTATTCCGGGGCCATCTTCTCGTCTCCGCCGGGGAGCCGCGCGGCCTTGACGCGCACAGGTCCGAAGGGTGTCTCTACGGAGAAGTGGCGGCGTTCGAGACATCTCCGGGAGGCCGGCCAGTAGCGCACTCCGAGGGTGGAAGTCTCCTTCAGTAGAACATTGATAAGGCTTTGCAGGGAATCTTTATCACACAGGAGAGATAGCTTCACGCCTGGCCGGTTTTTCTTCATCTGTACAGGAGTGAACCAGACGTCCAGCGCCCCCTGCTCCAGAAGCATTTCCATGGTGTGGCCCAGGATCTGCGGGCTTTCGTCGTCCAGGCAGGTCTCCACGACCATCATCTCATCTGACGGGACAGCGGATGCCGGTGCGCTGTCACCGACGCAGACCCGCAGGACATTCGGAATACCATAATCGTGCGTGCCTGCGCCGTAGCCGGTGGCGTTCAGGCGATAGGGAGGCATACCGGCCGAGTCGCATCCCAGCGCGGCGAAGATGGCCGCCGCCGTCGGCGTCACGAGCTCGCCTTCGATGTCCGTGTTCCTCCATCGGAATCCCCGGAGCAGTTCCGTCGTGGCGGGACCCGGCACAGGCCATTCGCCGTGCGCGCATTTCACGGTGCCCCGGCTGAGCGGCAGGGGATCCACATAAAGCT
>JBBFLP010000075.1:5927-10927 GCA_037478975.1 Armatimonadota bacterium | reverse complement strand
AAGAATACCGGAATTTGCCCTGACACCTTGACGGGGGTGGCGCGGGTCTGAGAGAATAGTTCGCAGAGGGGGAAGGCGTGTACGCACAGCCTCATCCATAGACAGGTGGCTGTCTATAGCAGGGCTTGCGTTTTCGCCTCTTCCGTGGGGAGCCTCCGTTGACGTCCATGAGCTGTTTTCGCGGACGCGGGTGGGGAGCGCTTTTCACCACTGCCCTCTGTCACAACGAGCAGCCGTCCACGGTTGTCGAAGAGGTAAGGATCCATGAGCAGCAGTCTGAAATCGAGAATAGGAGCGGTGCTGGCGGGGGCAGTCCTGGTGGCTGCTGTGGCCGCCGGTTCCGTCGCAGCGGGGCCGGGTCTCCTTGACGACCCCTTTGGTCTTGTCATCGGGGTTAGCGCCACCAGCCAGGCCGGTTCCGGTTCCACTTTCTTCCTTCCTGAGCTTGTCTTCGATCCCGACGCAGGGTGGGGGACTTGGAGTCTCTCTCAGCCGGTGGCCATCTATAGCTCCGAGAACCCGAACCTGCCTGTGGGAATCATCGAGAGCCTGTCCACGGCCATCAATCCTGATCCGGTGATCGGGTTCACGTTTAATGTGAAGGCCCTGGACGTGGATACTATCTTCAACATCTCGTCCGTGACGCTCAGCTTCCCGGGTATTGCTTTCCCTGACGCGGTGGCAAGTGCGGGCATCACCATCACGGACACCAATGGTGACGGAGGCTATCTGGTCGGTGGCTACGTCTCTAACACGCTGGCGTATCAGGCTCAGACGAACCTGGGTGTCTATGCTCATCTGGTGCCGAACATCACGGCTCTGCCAAATCAGTCGGCAACCGCGAGCCAGACCTTCCCCGTCTTCGGGTTCAACACCATCCCGGGCACAGTCACCAGCATGCAGACGTCGTTTACGTTCCTGCTGAGCGCCCACGATGCGGCCAGCGGCTCCAGCGTGTTCTACGTTGGCCCGCCGATTCCCGAGCCCACCTCGATGACGCTAGCCGCTCTGGGGCTGGCCGGCGTCACTGCACTGCGTCGGAAGGTCAGTGCCTGAGCTGCCACGGGGCTTACAAAGACATTTACGTTTTGCCGGCGCAATGATTTCCCCTTGACGGGAAGGGCTGGCATGCCGGACAATGGAAATCTGAGAGAGCAAGAAAGCGGACGTCGCAGGGGTAAGCCGGCGGCGGCCGGGTAAAAGGAGAGCAGAAATGAGATTCGGGATGAAAGCTGTATTCGCGATCGTTGTGGCTGCGGCCACCGTCGCGAGCGCCGCATATGCCGGACCGGGGATTGATGGCAGTCTGTCCGGGCCGTTGCTGACCATTACTGCTGTTGCTGCCGGAAAGACGGCCCAGTGGCAGCTCGGCTGGGACCAGTTCCCTGGCTTGGTGAATGGGAAGGGATCGTGGAGAGCTCCGGGTCTGATCGAGCTACGGTCCAACGGCGACCTGATCGCCTCCCTGGACAGCATCAACGTGTTCTATGATGTTGACCCGGCCGTGCAGTTGAACTTTAGTGTGACCGCAGGCAACACAGTCACTACCTTCACCTTCACGTCCAGCACGGTGGTCTTCACCCCCCTGGTGAATCCGGTCGCGACCGCTACCGCCGCCGTGACGGTGACGGACAACACCGGCAACGGGGCTACGCTGACGGGTCTCCTGCCCGGCGGCAAGGTCTATCGCGCGGATACGGATCTGGGGAACTACGCGTTCCTGGTCAGCGGCGTTAGCGCGGGAATGTTCCAGTCTAACACCGCGACCGAGAACCTGGCAGGGACGATCGCCGGCACAGTGTCCAGCATCAGCAGCCAGTTCAGCTTCACGCTGACTCCGTTCGACGGCGCGAGCGGCACCAGCAGCTTCACCGTCATACCGGAACCCGGCAGCCTGGTGGCTCTGGGCAGTGCTCTGGCGGGGTTCGCGGGTCTCATCCTGCGCCGCAAAGCCTGACGAGACGGCTGCTTCATGATCTTCCGGGGTCTTCCCGGGCAAGTCGCCCGGGAAGACCCTTGCCTATGGTTCGGGGGTCTCTCAGTTCGGGAGACCCCCTTTGCTGTCTGCCGGCTGCTGGTAGAAATACCGGATTTCAAGCGTGCCGTTTACCCGTACTCTTGACAGCCTCGGGCCGCAGGAGCACAATGGGCTCAAGCAAGGTTGAGTATCGGAACATCTGTCATTCGAGAAGGAGATGAGTACAATGGCAGTGCAAAGGTTTCCGACTATGCTGGTCGCAGTCGCCTTGACGTTCGCGGTCGTGAGTTCAGGCGCGGGTGTGGCTTGGGCGGAGGGAGGCTCCATTTCCGCGGCGCTGTTCGTGATCGAGGCCTGGGATGCCGGGCAGCATTACGGCAAGGTGGAGTTCTACCGCAACCCTGCGGCAGGGCCCCAGATCAACTGGAATCTCCAGAGTCCCGTTCAGATCGTCTCGGATGATCCTTCTCAGACCGTGCTGGGCACGGTGTCCGATCTGTCGGCCTATGTGGACTCCGACCCGGTGGTGTCCATCGGATTTGCCATCACTGCGCCTAACACCAGTGTGAGCTACACCATCACATCGGCGATCGTCGGGTTCGCTCCACTGGTGAATCCTCCGGCGATTGCGAGCGCGGCCATCACGGTCACCGATAGTGATGGCAACGGGGCGGTGGCGTCGCCTCTGTTCGCGGGAGGGACGAAGTTCTTCCAGGCGGTCAGTAATGTGGGGGTCTATGCGGACCTGATTACCGGGCCGCTTAATACAGCCCCATACGCTTCCGCTGCTGCCAGTGATGCGTTACCTCCGGTAGGCTACGGCAGCGTCATCGGGACGGTGAGCACCATCCAGACCGCCTTCAGCTTCAACATCACCGCAAACGATCAGGTGAGCGGCACAGGGGTGTTCGTAGTGATCCCCGAGCCGGGCGGGCTGGCGGCGCTCGCCACCGGCCTGGCCGGTTTTGCCGCAGTCGTGCTGCGGCGCCGGACGGTGTGAGGCTGCTTCGTCTTTTCGGGCTTAAGGGCTCTCCTCCGGGAGAGCCCTTTTTCTGTGCTTGGCCCCTGGTTCTCGCGAGTAGCGGGAGAAGGTGAGAACGGACCGGAAGGTGTAGAAAGAGACGGAACTCAGATGGTGGAGGACATCAAACGATGGTGATCGGAGTGCCGCGGGAGATCATGGAGGCGGAGCGCCGCGTGGCGGTCATCCCGGAGACGGTCCGCGAACTGGTGAGGGCTGGACACGCTGTCCGGGTGGAAAAGGGTGCGGGAGAAGGCTCCAATATTGCGGACTGCAGCTATGAGGAAGCCGGCGCGGAGATCACCGGTGCCCGCGTTGTCTGGGAGGCGTCCGACATCGTGATGAAGGTGAAGGAGCCCCTGACATCCCCCGCCTTCGGAGTTCTGGAGTCGGACCTGCTCCGGCCAGGCGCCTGTCTGGTGGGCTTCCTTCATCCGGCCAACCATCCAGAGATGATCTGCCGCTTCCGCGACCGTGGGCTCGTCACCATCTCGATGGACTGCATCCCGCGCAGTGAGGAGACGCGCGAGATGGACGCGCTTGCCAGCATGAGTATGATCGCGGGGTACAAAGCGGTCATCCTCGCCGCCGACCACCTTCCCGAGATGATGGGGGGCTGCCAGACACCCGTCGCCACTCTTCGGGGTTCGCGGGTTCTCATCGTCGGCTATGGAGTGGTCGGGCGGCAGGCCGCCGCGACGGCGCGCGGGTTGGGCGCGGAAGTCGCCGTGGTGGACGTCCGAGACGAAGCCGTCCGCAGGGCCGAGGAGGACGGCTACACGGGGGTGTATGTGCCTGGCCACGATGATGAGGCGGTGCGGGCGACGGTGGACTCCGAAGCTCCGCGCTCGGATGTAGTCATCCTGGGGGCGCTTGTGTTCGGCGAGCACGCACCGGTCCTGCTGACGCGCGCGGCGGTGGAGAAGATGAGACCGGACAGCGTGGTGGTGGATGTCTCGGTGGATCAGGGCGGAAACTGCGAGATCGTCCGCCCGGGGGAGATCTACCGCCACAACGGCGTCACCATCGTCGGCATCCTGAACCTTCCGGGCCGGCTCCCCGTGCACTCCACGCAGCTCTACGCGCGCAATATCTGCCGGTTTGTTCTGCACCTGACGCGCGGCGGAGTGCTGAATCTGGATGATCCCATCGTCCGGGCCGCCACGATAACGCGTGACGGGCAGGTGGTGCACGAAGGGACGCTCAAGGCCATCCACGCGGCGGGTCTGGCCTGACAAGCGCCAGGTACGCCGCGCCGGCTGATGCCAGGGGAATATGCCCCCTGAGGGTCGTTCCGTCAGGGCGGCGCTTTGTTACCAGGGCGGGTTGAACGGAGTCCCCGGCGTATGACCGGGATCCCAGTTGCCCTTGCGCAAGTCTTCGATCAGGCGCGACTGCTTTCCGTAGGCCGCGTGTCCGTCCACGTAGGCCACATTGGTGCCCTCATAGTGAACATCGGATGGAATGTCGTGGGGTGTCTCCCAGCGGAAGTCGCCGTCGTTGATGCGCTCCCGCGACTCGTGGATCAGCAGGAGGACAAGCGTCGGGTCATTTGCGATGCTGTCCAGCTTCTGATACTTATCTTTGTCATCGAACTTGAAGTTCATGCTGTAGCTCAGAGGATAGTCCTTCTGAGTCTTCCCGGCGGGAAGGGAGGTGATCTGCGTGGCGGGTTTGCGCTTGTCGGTGGGGCAGCGGTAGATCTCCTCCGACTTGACGTAGGGCCAGATCTGCCCGCGGGTCACATCCACCCATCCGCCCACCATCTGCGTGCCCACCCAGTCACTGTATTGCGTGGCATTGTAGGAGATGCGGGCGTCTGGAAGCTTGCCCCCGTTGTCGTCAGCATACTGGCGGCAGGCCAGCGCCAGCTGCTTCAGGTTGTTCAGACACTTAGTAGAGCGGGCACGCTCGCGCGCTCCGGCGAAGACCGGAAAGAGGATGGCGGCCAGGATGGCGATGATGGCGATCACCACCAGCAGCTCGATGAGCGTGAACCCG
>JBBFLP010000075.1:0-5827 GCA_037478975.1 Armatimonadota bacterium | reverse complement strand
GACCCGCCTGTGAAGGCGTCCGGGCCGCGGACTTCAGCCACAAACAGGCCGTGGTCATACGAGGCTCCATTGGCGGGCAGTCCGAGGAGGGGGGTCTGCACGATGTTCCATACGAAGTGAAGCGCGATGGATGCCGCAATGCCGCCCGTCATCAGCACCAGCTGACCGGCCAGGATGCCGAACAGGGCAGTATTGCAAGCCCAGATGGGTGGGGCGTCCCGGCGTTTCCAGACGTGGACCGCTCCAAAGACTCCGGCAGAGACCGCCACCGCTGCCGCGTCGCCGATCCCCGTGCGCAACACCTGCAAAAGCTGACCGCGGAAGACCACCTCCTCGAAGGATGCGGAGAGTAGCAGATCCAGACCCACCAGCGCCAGCACCACGGTCCTGGCCTTCATTTCTCCTCCTGGAGCCAGCCGCAGCACGACCCATCCCCGTGTCAGCAGGGGAGCCACCGTCAGCGCAGCGCAACAGAGAGCCAGTCCGGCTCCCAGCAGCACATCCGGCAGACCCTGTCCGGCCCACAGGAATCCCGTCATCGCAAGGGCGGGGACGGCCAGCGAGAATGCCGTCGCGGACAGCAGGCCGGCCAGAGGGGGCAGAAGTCCCAGAAGATAGCTGATGTTTCCCGCCTCACGTTCGGCGGCTGCGGCCACCAGCCTTGCGCGCAAGGCAAGGCTTCCCCGGTAGACTGCGTCAACGAAGAGGATTGTGGCGGCCAGATAGAGGCTGGCCAGGGGAAGGTAAGACAAGTCCTGGTGCTCCGGGCAGCGCTGAGGCGGCTTTTTCTTGTTTCGGCGGGGCGTCGCCGGTTGTAGGCTCGTGAACGCGCCCTCTTCAATAGACTTGTTCCACGATAGAGCCCTGGCTGCACAATTTCCGGCGTCTCGGGGGACGGAAGAGACTGTCCGCCAGGTTTGACACGGTTTTCCGGGCAGTGTTAAAGTATGACGGCGGGACGGCGGGCGGATGGCGAAACGGCAAACGCAGCAGACTTAAAATCTGCCGGGGCAACCCTTGTGGGTTCGACTCCCACTCCGCCCATTGCCGTCTCCTTCCGCTGAAGTCCGCCCTCGCCGCCACGGGCGGCAGCGTCCCACCCGACTCGATGCGACTTGGAGGAGATAAGCCATTGGCCGACCACACCCGTGCGGATAGTTTTGACTACGATGTCGTCGTGATCGGCGGCGGGCCGGGGGGCTACGTTGCCGCCATCCGTGCCGCTCAGCTGGGCGCGAAAGCCGCCGTCGTGGAAAAGAAGGATCTCGGCGGCACCTGCCTCAATGTGGGATGCATTCCCACGAAGGCCGTCATCTCCAGCGTCGCCCTCCTGCGCCAGATGCAGAACGCCTCTGCCTTCGGCCTGAAGGCTGAAAAAGTGGGCTACGATCTGGAAGGCATCGTCGGAGGGGCGAAGTCCGTTGTCAAGCAGCTGGTCAACGGGGTGGGTATCCTGCTGAAGAAAAACGGAGTGGCGCATATCAAAGGCACCGGTTCCCTGGAGGATCCCCATACCGTGTTGGTGACGGGGGACACCCGCAAAAAAGTCACCGCGCGGAACATCATCATCGCCACCGGATCCCAGGCTGCCCGGCCTCCCATCGAGGGGCTTGACGATTTCCCGAACGTCTGGACCAGCGATGACGCGGTATTCGCGGACCGGGTGCCGGAGAAGCTGGTGGTCATCGGCGGTGGTGCCGTGGGGCTGGAGTTCGCCTACATCTTCAACGGTCTGGGATCGAATGTGACGCTTGTGGAGATGATGCCGCAGATCCTGCCCGCCTGCGATACAGAGGCCGCCGCGGAGCTGGCCAGGCATCTCAAGAAACAGGGGATAGACCTCCGGACCGGCTCCACCGTTGTGAAAGCCCAGAAGTCCGGTAATGGTGGTAAGGTCACCGTGCGCTCTGCGGGCAAGGATGAGAAACTGGACGCGGATGTCATCCTGCTTGCGGTCGGCCGGGTGCCGGTGACGGACGGTCTGGGGCTGGATGCGCTCGGCATCAAGATGAACCGGCGCGCCATAGCGGTCAACGAGTATTACGAGACCTCCGTGCCGGGTGTTTATGCCATCGGCGACGCCATTGGAGAACCCCTCCTTGCGCACGCGGCGTCAGCGGAGGGCGAGGCCGCGGCCGCCAATGTGATGGGTCATCGTGAAAAGGTGAACTATCACGCCATGCCCGCTGCAGTCTACACGCATCCGGAGCTCGCATCGGTGGGAATGAGCGAGCGGGAGGCGCGGGAGAAGTATTCCGACGTCGCGGTCGGCAAGTTCCCCTTCTCCATCAATGGCCGGGCTCTGGGCGAGCGCGAGACAGAAGGATTCGTCAAGCTCATCATCTCGCAGAAGCACGGGGAGATACTGGGCGCCTTCGTGGTAGGACCGCACGCCAGTGACCTGATCGCGGAGTTGGCCACTGCCATCGCCTCCGAGATCACTGTTGACGAGCTGATCGCGAGCGTGCACGCGCATCCCACGCTGTCCGAGGTGGTGTTCGAGGCCGCCCACGATGCTCGCGGCCGCTGCGTCCACCGGGCGTGAGAGAGGCTCCGGGTGCCGGTCACGGCTTATCTGGGTCTCGGGTCGAATCTGGGAGACCGCTCCGCCAGCCTCCGGGAGGCGTTGCGGCGGCTAAAAGAAGCAGGCATCACCATCCGGCGGGTCTCCAGCGTATACGAATCGGACGCCATTCTGGTGACGGATCAGCCTCCTTTTCTCAATCTGGTGGCTCGCGTGGAGACGGACCTGGGACCGCGGGAGTTGCTGGACGTGTGCCTGCGGGTGGAAACGGAGATGGGCCGCGTGCGCAGGGTGCGGTGGGGTCCACGTGTCATTGACATAGACATCCTGTTGTATGGCGGTCAGGTGATCGCCGAACCCGGCCTCACGGTGCCGCATCCGGGGCTTCGCGAGAGGGCGTTCGTCACGGTGCCGCTGGAGGAGGTGGCGGAACACCAGACCGTGCCTGTGCCGTCTGAACACCGGGAGCAGGTCCGCCAGGTGAGCGGACCGCCCCCGCTCGATCCGTCCGGATAGGAGGCCATACTCCGGGACATGCCTATCTTCCGGTATGAAGCTGCGGACCGGCAGGGGACTTTGCGGCGAGGCGCGATGGACGCCCCCGACGAGCAGCAGGTCCGGGATCGCCTGGTGCGGATGGGTTTCCGTCCCGTGGCCGTTGTTCCGGCTCCGGGGTCCTCGCCGCCCGCTCCGGCGCCCCGGGCCACATCGCCTCCCAGGCCGGCTTCCGCCTTCGCCGTCTCCACACTCTCCGTGGGCGAGCAGGCGCTGCTCTGGCGTCAGCTGGCGGATCTGGCCCGCGCCGGCTTCTCTCCCTTCGATTCATTCAGTGCGCTTGCCAGCCGCTCGCGCAACGCCCGGGTGCGCGCCGCCGCTCGTGATGTCGCGCTCAGGGTGCAGCAGGGGGGATCTGTCGCGGACGCCATGGCCGCCAATGCCGCGGTCTTCGGCACGGACTGCCGGATGGCCGTGCTGGCGGGGGAGCTGGGTGGTTTTCTGGCGGATGTCTACGAAGACTTCGCGCGCGCCTTTGAGGACGAGAAGCGCCACCGCGAGCGCGCCCGCTGGTTCCGCATCTTCGGCTACATCAGCCTGATCGGTGGGCTCATCTGTCTGCATGCCATTGTCTTCTTTACCAACTACCTCAGCGCTGCCAGTTTTCCGCAGGGCTCCGGGGGTATCATCGAGCAGGCCGGCGAGGAAGGGTGGACGGACTTCCTCAGGCAGGGGGGCGTGCTCTGGCTGCGGCAGTTCGCGTTTGTTGTGGTGCCCGCGCTGTTGGCGGTCTTTCTGGGATGGCCGCTCCTGCTTTCCTGGCTGGAGCGGGGCCCCCTGCGGCCGGTTGCCGACAGGCTGGCGCTTGCCCTCCCGCTATGCCGCACGGTCAACCGGGTGCGCTCGATGGGACGTTTCTACCGATTTCTGCGACGGCTGACCTCGGCGGGCGTCGCTCCCATCCAGTCCTGGGAGGCGGCCGCGCAGGCGGTGGGAAACCGGGCGGTCACGGAGGCGTTGTTGCGGGGCAGCGGAGAACTCGCACAGGGGCGCGGGATGGCGGGCGCGCTTCGCGTGAGCGGCCTGGCTCCGCACGATGATATCCAGCTTATGGCCACCGCTGACCAGACCGGCCGGGTCCCGGAGTCCCTGCTTCAGCTGGAACGGGATTACGAAGCCCGCTGGGAGTCCATCTCCCGCGTGGTGCGGTATTCGCTGCTCGGCTTGATGGCTCTCGCTTATGTCGTGGTCCTGGTCTACGCCTTCGCCCGGTTCGCGGGATGGTATGCTTCGCTGGCCGGCGAGATTCTTAAAGGCTGGATGCCGTAAATGGCCGTTTTTGATTATCAGGCGAAGGACAGGTCCGGGCGGGAGGTTCGCGGCCGCCTGCAGGCCGCAAGCGAGGCTGAGGCCGCGCGCGCCCTCAGGGAACAGGGCCTCTTTGTCCTCCGTTTGCGCGCGTCAGGCCGGAGCGGCGCGGCTGCACCCGGGTCGGTTCGTGAGGGTGCGCTGGCCCGCGCCTTTCCCCGTGTCAGCCTCAGCCGCCGGATGATGTTCTGGCGTCAGCTGCACACCCTGTTGCGCTCCGGGGTATCGGTCTCGGAGGCGGTCCGCAGCATCGGGTCTCTCAACTCCGGCCATCTGCGAAGGGTGCTGCTGGACGTGGCGGAGCGGACAGCCCACGGCGAGCCGGTCTCGCAGGCGCTGGCGGCCTATCCTGGAACGTTCCCTCCGGCGGAGGTGGCGCTGCTGCGGGCGGGGGAGTATTCGGGGTCGGTGGAAGCGGTGGCAGGGACCATCGCAGATATGAACGAGCGGGAGATCCAGGTCCGCCGTTCCTTCATGATGGAACTGGCGTATCCTGTGCTGGTTCTCCTGGCGCTCCTGTTCATCCCGCTCTTGCCCGCCCTGGTCCTGGAAGGCGGAGGCGCGGCGGTGGCGATCATCCGCCAGAAGTATGTCCCGCCTGCCCTGATCATCGCCGCCGCCTTCGTGGCTCTGAGGATCCTGCTGGCCGCTGTGCCGGTTGCTGGAGAGGCGTGGGACCTCCTGAAGCTGCGGACGCCGGGCATCGGGGCCATTGTGTCCCGGCTGGCCTCCGCAAAGGCGTCCCGCCTGATGGCTGCCGCCTACCGGGCGGGGCTGGAGCCGTCCCTGGCATTGGAGCTAGCTGCGGATTCGTGCGGGAACGCTGCGCTGGGGCGGAGGCTGAGGGCCGCCGCACCGGAGATCCGGGCCGGACAGGATCTGGCGGGCACGCTGGCCCGTGCGGGAGCATTGCCGCGCCGTGCATTGCAGATGCTGGCGACAGGCGAGCAGACCGGCAATGTGGACGGGATGATGGAGACGGTGGCGCAGTATTTTCAGGACGAGGCGCATTCGTATCTGAAGATCGCCGCCGTTGCTGCCGGCGTGCTGGGCCTGCTGGTGGCTGCGGCATTCGTGCTGATGAAAGTGCTGGGGTTCTACTCCGGCTACGGAAGCAGCTTGACGCCGGATTAGGTATCAGGCCCGCGTTTGTTCTGGAAAGGTTCGGGAGAGTATTTGAAGATCGCACGGTTTGACGCCGGAGACGGCGTGGCGCGTTACGGTGTGCTGCAGGACGGGTTTCTGCGCGAGATAGCCGGGAACGTCTTCGGTGATTGGTCGCCCGGGGAGGCGTGCTACCCGCTGGACAGTGTCCGTCTGCTGGCGCCGGTAGAGCCGCCGAACGTCATCTGCATCGGCCTGAACTACCGCAGGCATGCCGAGGAGAGCAACCTGAAGCTGCCCGAACGGCCGGTCATCTTCCTGAAGCCCACCACCGCC
>JBBFLP010000074.1:0-12235 GCA_037478975.1 Armatimonadota bacterium | reverse complement strand
GCGTCTCCGGTGGGTCAAGATCGGTGCGCTGCATCCTGTCTCCCCGTCCCGCGTAGGCCAGGTGATAGACGCAGAGCCGCGGGATGTCCTCTTCCTCCAGAAGGCGGAAGATGGCGGGCAGCTCCTCCACGTTCAGGCGGTGTACGGTGAAGCGGAGTCCGGTGCGCACCCCCTCAGCCTGGCAGTTGCGGATGCCCCGCATCGCCTCCTGAAAAGAGCCCTTTTTGCCCCGGATCCGGTCGTGCGTCTCGCCCGCGCCGTCAATGCTGACACCCACATAGCTGAAGCCCGCGTCCCGGATCCGCCGGGCCTCCGCCGGCCCGATCAGCGTTCCGTTCGTGGAAAGCACGGTCCGCAGCCCCTTCTGCCTGGCATAGGCTGCCAGCTCCCAGAGATCCTGCCGGAGCAGCGGCTCACCTCCGGAGAACAGCAGGGTAGGGACGCCGTAATCCGCAAGGTCGTCAATGAGCCGCCGTCCCTCCTGCGTGGACAGTTCCCCGGTGTACTCCTGATCGCAGGAGTCCGAGTAGCAGTGCACACACCGGAGGTTGCATCGCCGCGTGATGTTCCACACTACGATCGGCTTCTTGTCGGCGGAATAGTGCAGCAGATGTGCGGGCAGGCGGGCCGTATCGCGGCCGTAGCGCAGAGCATCGCCGGGAGTTGCTGTCCCGCAGAGCACTTTCGTCACACCCAGCATCGGGAAGCCTCCGTGAGCGCCGGCCGGGTCAGACCGGCTGGTAGAGCGTGTTGCGGCGGCGAGGCTGATAGCCCGCGTCGCGGATCAGCCGCTCGATCTCTTCGATCGTCATCCGGTAGGTGGTGCCCGCCGCGCTGACTACATTTTCCTCCAGCATCGTACTCCCGAAGTCGTTCACACCGTATGACAGAGAAATCTGACCGATCTTCGGTCCCTGCGTCACCCAGCTTGCCTGGATGTTCGGGATGTTGTCGAGGAAAATGCGGGCCGTAGCGATCGTGCGCAGATAATCCACAGCGCCCGTCTTTCGCACGGGGACCTCCCGGGCCAGTTCCGTGCCGTCGGGCTGGAAGTTCCACGCGATGAACGCCGTGAACCCCCCTGTCTCATCCTGCAGATCGCGGATGCGCCGCAGGTGCTCCACACGGTCTTCCAGGCTTTCCACGCTCCCGTACATCATCGTGGCGCTGGTGCGCATTCCTATGGAATGAGCGTCTCGCATGACGCCGATCCACTCATCCGCCGTGTCTTTGCGGAAGGCGATCCGCTGTCGCACCTCATCCACCAGAATCTCTCCTCCCGCGCCGGGCAGGGTGTCCATTCCTGCCTCCCACAGGCACAGGAGGGTGTCCCGAACACTCAGACGGCTCATCTTGGCAAGATAGAGGATCTCCGCCGGGCTGAGTGCGTGGAGATGCGTGGCGGGGAAGCGGCGTTTGATCTCCCGGAACAGCCGCTCGAAATAATCCAGCTTCAGAGTGGAGTTCAGCCCGCCCTGAAGCAGGATCTCGATGCCGCCGACGTCCACCATCTCCTGAATCTTCCGGAAGATCTCCTCGTCCGGCAGTACGTATCCTTCCGGATCTCCGGGCGGCCGGTAGAACGCGCAGAATTTGCACCTCACCCAGCAGACATTGGTGTAGTTGATGTTGCGCCCTACGATATAGGTGACGACCGGCTCCGGATGCAGTCTCCTGCGCACCTGGTCGGCCATCCGGGAGAGTTCGCCAAGGTCCGGGCACTCCAGCAGGCGGAGGGCGTCCTCGCAGGTGATGCGCTCGCCGCTGTCCACCTTCGCGGCAATGTCGCTCACATCGGCAGCACGGCCGCTCAGAAGGGTGGCCCCTGTCATACCAGCGCCTCCGCCATCTGTCCCACCGGACGGTAGAAGGAGTCCCGTTCCACCGGATCCCGTCCGGCCTCCCGGATAAGCGCCAGCAGCTCATCCCGCGTCAGCTCCTGGCGCGTGGCGTGGATCTCCTCCCGCGTGATCTCGTATTCCAGGATGGTGCCGTCAATGTCGTCCGCACCGTACCAGAGAGCGGTCTGAGCCACCTGCGGTCCCACCATCACCCAGAAGCTCTTGATGTGGGGGAAGTTGTCCAGCATGAGCCGTGCGACGGCGATCATCCTCAGGTCCAGCATCCCGGTGGTCTGGGGCAATCCCTCCAGCTCTGTCCGTTCAGAATGGAAGGCGAGAGGGATGAACGCCAGGAACCCGCCCGTCTCATCCTGCAACTCGCGCAGCCGTATGAAATGCCGTACCCGCTCCTCGTTCGTCTCCAGGTGCCCGTAGAGCAACGTGGCGTTCGACTTCAGCCCGAGCCCGTGAGCCGTTCGGGCCACCTTCAGCCAGGAATCTCCGTCCAGCTTCCGCCCGAACAGATCCTCGTGCAGACGATCGGACAGAACCTCCACACCGCCGCCGGGAACCATTCCGAGTCCGCAGTCTATCAGGCGCTGGATAGCCTCCTCCACCGGAAGCCCGCCGGCCTCGGCGATCGCCTCCAGCTCGATCATTGTGAATGCCTTTATGGTCGCTTCGGGCCGTGTCTCCCGGACCACCTGAAGCAGCTCCTCATAGTAGGAGAAGGGCAGCCGCGGGTTCACCCCGCCGACGATGTGCACCTCCGTGATGGGCACGTGGCGGTAGCTCTCCAGCTTCCGGCGGACGTCTTCGGGGCTCAGCGTGTACGGTTCCGGTCCGCCCCTCTTTGCATAGAAACTGCAGAAACGGCAGCGCTTGTTGCAGATGTTGGTATAGTTGATATGCTGGTTGCGGATGTAGTAGGCCCTGTTGCCGTGCCTGGCTTCCCGCACGTGGTTGGCCAGTCTGCCAACCAGCCCGAGGTGAGGGGTCTCGAATAGCCGGATCCCGTCTTCTTCGGAGAGGCGTTCTCCTGAGATCACCCGGTCATAGATATCGTCAAGTCCTGCTTCTGCAAAGCGCCTGCGGTCGGGATGCATGGTCTTCAGCGGTGAGCTCCTGCCGGCCCGTCAGAGGATCGGCCACGGCCGGCCCCGCGCCGGCTTCTTCCCTTCCATCTTAGCCCACGCTGCAGCCTTACAGCCACACATTTGCAGGAAGCCTGACTCACAAGACTGGCGTCCGCCGCTCCTACGTGGTCCTACGGGGGAAATGTCGGGTGCTCGGTGCTTGGTTCTTGGTTCTCCGGTGACTTCTTCCCGGACCGTCGTACGGTGATTGAGCCGTCCGCCGCTGGCGGACGAGTCGAAACCTCGGTCGGCAATCAGTGTGGTCTCGATCCACGCGCACGCGGCGCGCTACTCGACCACTGTAACGCAACAAGCCAAAGGGGGCGGTTGCGGAAATGGCCAGCCCCTGGACTCCATCGCATTCTCCGGTGCTTCGCTATCCGATGCCCAGTTCGTCCCAGTAGGCGTCCACCCTAGCCTTGATCTCCGGACTCATCACGATCTCCTCCGGCCACTCGCGGTCGTAGCCCTCATCCGGCCATTTGCGAGTGGCATCGAAGCCCAGTTTACCGGAGAAATCAGGGATGGCTGCGGCGTGGTCCAGCACGTCGGTTGGACCGCTGGCGATCTCAATATCCCTCCGCGGGTCGGTGGCGGTTCCCAGGCGCCAGATGACCTCCTGCATATCGTGCACATTCGCGTGCTCGTCCAGCACGATGATGTATTTGGTGAACATCATCTGCCCCAACCCCCAGAGCGCGTGCATCACTTTACGCGCGTGCCCGGGATAGCGCTTGCGGATGCTGACGATGGCGAAGTTGTGAAAGATCCCTTCCACGGGCAGGTTGATGTCCACAACCTCCGGCAATGTTTTACGGATGAGCGGCAGGAAGATCCGTTCCGTCGTCTTCCCCAGCCATCCGTCTTCCATCGGCGGCCGCCCGACTACGGTGGTGGGATAGACCGGGTCGCGGCACGTGGTTATCGCCGTCAGGTGGAAGACAGGATACATATCCGCCAGGGAGTAGAATCCGGTGTGATCGCCGAACGGGCCTTCCAGCCGGCGCTCACCCGGCTCCACGTAGCCTTCCAGAACGATCTGGCTATTGGCGGGGACGCGCAAGTCCACAGTCACGCACTTCACGGTCTCCACGGGTTTCCGGCGCAGGAAACCGGCCAGCATCAGTTCGCTGACCTCCTCCGGCAGCGGCGCCGTGCTGGCGTAGATCATCGCCGGGTCCGGCCCCAGTACGATGGCCGCTTCCAGCCGCTCGCCGCGCTGTTCGGCCACCCGGTAATGCTCCGCGCCACCTTTGTGGCGCTGCCAGTGCATTCCCAGCGTCCGTGAGTCGAACTTCTGGAGCCGGTACATGCCGATGTTCAGGGTACCCTTCTCCGGGTGCCGGGTGAACACCTGGCCGAGCGTGATGTACGGGCCGGCGTCTCCCGGCCAGCAGGTGATGATGGGCAGCTCGTCCAGACTGGCATCTTCCGTCCGGACGATCTCCTGGCACGGCCCGGAGCGCACCTCGCGGGGAGCGAGATCCTGCAGGCGCGCCAGAACGGGAATCATTTTCAGCTTGTCCAGGACACTCCGCGGGACTTCAGGGGTCAGCAGCGCGTCAATCTCAGCGGCGATGGCGTCAATGTCGTCGGTCTCAAGCGCCAGCTCCATCCTGCGCCGGGAGGCGAAAGCGTTGATGAGCACCGGCATCGAGTGCCCGGTCACATTGGTGAAAAGAAGTGCGGGCCCGCCGCGTTTGACGGCGCGGTCGGCGATCTCCGTGATCTCCAGATGCGGGTCAACCGGCCGGCTGATCTCCTTCAGCTCGCCGTCTTCCTTCAACCGTGCGATGAACTCTTTCAGATCCCTGTAAGCCACGCTTTTCGCCTCTCTTCAGACTTCCGTCCGCAGCGCCGCTTCAACAAGGAAGCACGCCGGCTTGTGCCGGCGTGCCTCGCAACAGGCTGGAGGCTGCGGCCTCCAGCAAAGATCACTTGCCGCCCTTCGTCAGAGCGCAGATGGCACCCGGATCCTTGATGCGCAGCGCGATGGTCTCCATCACCCGCAGGTAATGGTTCAGGTTCCGCGACTCCAGGTAGGCTGTCGCCAGATCCTGTCCCACGGCAAGGTCGAAGTGCTGGCGTCCCAGCGCCAGCACCACCCCTTGCTTCTGTCCCAGCACCGGACACTCGTAAACGCCGCCCGTCAGGGCCTCCTTCGCGTGCGTGAGCTCCAGCGTATCCGAGTCCTTGTACACCCGTAGCAGGCAGGCGAACAGATCCGGGCTCAGCACCGCGGCATAGGGCGGAGTGTATCCGGCGCCGCTCAGCACGGCCACCGCGTTCACCAGGTTGTCGAACGCCGACCCGCACTCGCTCCAGTCCGAGAGCGCCAGGGTGCGCCGGCCTTTCGCGGTCAGCAGACCTTCGACTCCGGCTTCCTGGTCTCCCAGGAAGATCAGCCGGTCTTCCGCTCTGGCGGTCACCGCCGCTGCGGCCGCCGCAGCTCCTGTGTCCAGAGGCAGTCCCATCTGCCGGCTGGTCTCCAGCGTCCGCCAGTTCAGGCAGAAATCCTTGTGCACCACCAGCAGCGGCGTCTGCTCACGTCCTGCCACCTCGATGGCTGCGTCGTCCGATCCGTCAAAGCTGATGGCCCCGGGTGACGGTGGGGCCAGCCGCTCGTTCGGCACGGACTGGATCCCCGCGCCCAGCGGCCCGAAGATGTGCAGAACGCGGCGGCCCACCAGATGCTGCTTCGCCACCGCCACGACTGTGCTGTCAATACTTTCCCATTCCGCCTCGGTCAGCGGAGCTCCGTCCCTCATTAAATAATCTGACATGGTGTTTCAGTCCCCCGTCTCTATCCGTTGCTCAGAAACTGATTGCTTAATGCCCCTGCGGCTCCCCGAACAGGGATCCGACGGTCAATCTCAGCTTCCTGACTTCTTCCTCGCTGGCCTGGATGTCTCCGGCCTCCTTCACCTGCTCCAACAGATGCTGAAAGTCCTCCAGATGGAAGGTTTCCTGATCCCGGACGAAGGCCACCAGCTCCGCCAGATCCTCGCGCCCGGCCTCTTTGAAGCGCGCGATCTGTTCGGCGTACATCTGCCGCGCGTGAGCCTCGTCCTGGATGTTGGCCTGCATGCGTCCTTCATCCGTGTCCGCGCGGACCACCTCAGCCGGTTCCATCACCGGGTCTCCACCCATCCCCACCACCGCATCCGCGAACCACGAGATATGCTTCATCTCATCAATGGCCGCGTTCAGCGTGGCGCGGGATACTTCGATATCCTTCGTGGCGTGCGACTGATGCAGATACTGCAGCACAGCGCCGTACTCGTGTCCCACATTGCCGTTCAGCATCCGGATGAAGGACTCTTCCTGCTCTGTGGGTGAGTGGGGCGTCTCTCCCGAGTCCTGCAACTCTTCGGCTTCGCGCAGAAGCTCCAGAAACGTCTCGCGATGCCTCTGCTCATCCGCCAGATGCATTCGGAACTGCCGCTTCAGCACCTCGTTGGAGGTCCGCTCGATGGCGGCGGTGTACTCCTGAATGCAGTGCTCCTCAAGCTCCACATCCTTCCGGATCATATCCACCAGCGACGGTCCTCCGATCATCATCTCGCCGCGCTCCAGCGCGGGAGATCCGCCCAGCTGCACGATCCGCTCGTTCAGCCATTTCCAGTGCACCATCTCCCGGCGGGCCACCTCCTCGATCTCGCACCCGATCTCTCCTTCCCCGGAGTAGAACCGGTGGATCATATACTGGACGATGGCCGCGTGCTCACCGGCCGCAAGTTCGGCAAGCAGTTGCAGATCCGCCTGTCTCTGTTCGTCCGTCACGCTCCGCTCCTTTCCACAGCCTTTTCTTCTTTGAGAACAGTTATCGCACGGGACCGGCGGCTTCCGCCACCTCCACAAGCACCATCAGGTTCTCCGGCGGCACCCGCGGGGCCACGCTGCAAGCCGAGGACAGAATGTAGCCGGAACCCCGGCTTCCGATACGTACCCGCATCTCGGCATCTTTCCGGACCGTTTCCGGGTCGCCTTTCAACAGCGTGTTCACGGAGTCTATGTTTCCTTTGAAGAATACCCGGTCTCCATAACGCTCTTTGGCTTCCGCGAGATCCACTGTGCCGAGCGGCGGCGGGTCCAGCGTGTCTATCCCGTCGGTCCCCGTCTCCACCATCAGGTCCAGCCGGTCGCCGATGGCCCCGCACGTGTGGGTATAGACGAACGGCGCGCCGCCTTCTTTCGCGCGGCGGACGACCTCACGTTCATAGGGCAGGACGAACTCCCGATACTGCTCGCGCGAGATGAACCCTGCTCCTGCGAACGCCGATGAGATGAGCACCGCGTCCACCCCGTGACGAGCCTGCGCCGCAGCCAGGTCTCCCGCCCCGGCGGCATAGGCT
Organism: Armatimonadota bacterium; assembly: GCA_037478975.1. Lineage (GTDB taxonomy): Bacteria > Armatimonadota > UBA5829 > DSUL01 > DSUL01 > CALCJH01. The sequence goes on along the minus strand of JBBFLP010000074.1, from coordinate 4,903 downwards.
CTCAGAATGGCATGACAGCGGTCCGGCTCCTCCAGAAGATAGATGAGCGCATTCTGGTATCCAAAGAGCTCCAGAAACTGAGTGAAAGGCGAGAACACCTCGGAGTGGACCGAAAGCTCCCCGCCTGTGGCTTCGCGCACCAGTTCAATGGTCCGGAAAAGATAAGGCGGCCAATCGCGGGACGGTGGCCCGGATGCAGCCTCCGGCTCGAAGGAGAACGGATACTTGAGCCCGCAGGGCACGTGGGGATCGTCGTAGTACAGCCACTCCGGGTTCACATCCTCCAGCGCCGGCCTGCTTCGTCCCGGAGCCAGGTGCTGCGGGTTGTCATCCGGCGGGCAGCGGGTGATTTCGCCGTTCGGCCAGTACACCATCTCCGTGCCGTCAGGCAGGCGCTCGATGCGATCCATCTGCTCCCGCCAGTTGACAGGCCGTCCGGGCAAATTGATCAGGATGCCGTCGAACCGGTATCGGCGCGCCAGTTCCACCAGAGCCCGCGCGAACCCCTCGCTGGAGAACCAGAGCTCGGCTGGAGACACGTCCGTGTTCAACAGATAGTGCCCTATGGCAAGCTGGCACATCACTGGAGTCCTGTCGCAAGGCTGATGCGCCATCGCTGCCCGGATTCTCTCTCTGCCCGTCATTCTGGTTTGCGCCCTGTCCTATACCGGCCGCCGGCCGGCATAGCCCGCGTCAAGCTCGTGGTAATACATCACAGTCTCTTCGCCCACGTGGTAGCAAAGGAAGACCTCGCGGCCGTCCCTCAGATGGGGAAAGTCCACCAGCCCGGAGTTCACGTCCTTCACCAGGATACCTCTGTCCAGCATCTCCTGGATGATGGAGTTGGCTTTCAGGATGTTCTCCAGATACTCCGCCGACTTCTTGCCGCCCCCGTTGCCTCCGGCGGAGCGGGTGAGCTCTTGCATCTGCTCCGGGCTGAGTCCCAGCTTCGCGCGGATCTCCTCCAGCCTGCGGAACTGCTGGCGCACGTAAGGCACCAGCGCCCGCGCTTCCTCCAGCGTGAAATGCTTCTCGAACTGCAGTGTCACTCTGCCGGTCTCCCCCCGGCTCCTGTAATGTGCCGCAGCGCGCGTTCCAGCGCTGCGGGGAGGTCGGAGTTGGAAAGGAGCACTCCCGCTCTCGCCTCTTTCGCCTGCCGTCTTAACTCCACCTCAGCGTGTCCGCAGTATGCCGCCACCGGTGTGCCGCTCTCGCTCGCGCGGCGCACGAACTCCAGGGCTCCGGGCGCGTGAAGGCTCACCACGGCCGCATCCGGCCCTTCCTTCAGCGCGGTGTTTGCCTCTTCTGCTGCAGACGCCAGCCGCACCTCGTGGCCTGCCTGCCGGAGAGCCGCGTCCAGACGCGTGACAAAGAACAGGTTGTCCTCGAACACCAGGATCTTCAAAGGGATCTTGCTCTTCCGGATGCGGGTGGCGCGCTATTTCTGCCAGACATCTTCATGCTTGCCGCTGTGCCTGTTCTGATAGCGCGCCATGATGAAAAGGAGATCGGAGAGACGGTTGATGTAGCCCAGACACGCCGCCGGCAGCGGGTTCCTGCGATGAAGCCCTACGATGGAGCGCTCCGCCCGGCGGCAGACCGTCCGGGCCAGGTGCAACTGGGCGGCGCAGGCGTCTCCTCCGGGCAGGATGAACTCGCTCAGCTCTTCCAGGTGGCGGGAGAGACGGTCAATGTCCACCTCCAGACGTCCCACGTGCTCCAGCGTGAGGGGGCAAGCCAGTTCCTGTCCATCACGGGCTGTCTTGGCCAGCTCCATACCCAGGTGGAACAGTTCGTTCTGCACGCGCTTCAGCACCACTGCCACCTCGGGCGAGATGTTGCCGGCCAGCGCGCAGCCGATTGCGGCGTTCAGTTCGTCCACGTCGCCGCACGCCACCATCCGCGGATCGTCCTTGGGAACGCGCTCCGGGCCCAGCGTCCCGGTCTCCCCCGTGTCACCGCCTCGGGTGTAGATCTTCATGGCCATCCCCCTCTTCCAGCCGGCCCAGCAGGGTGTGTCCGGTGGCCGACTCGATACGCACCGTTACAACGTCTCCTGGCCGGATCTCCCGGCCCGCGCTTCCCGGGGCGTCGAACACCACCTGCCGGAACTCCGACGTCTTGCCGAACAGACGCTCCCCCGACTTCCTGGACTTTCCCTCCACCAGTACCTTCGCCGTCTGTCCCACGCAAGCCTGCTGGATCTCCTTGCTGATGCGCTCCTGGATCTCGATTACTTTCTGCAGGCGCTGCGTCTTCGTCTGCTCGTCAATCTCCTCCTTCCAACGGTAGGCGGCGGTCTGTGAGCGCTTAGAATACTTGAACATGAAGGCGAAATCGAACCGGGCGCGCTCCAGATAGTCGCAGGTCTCCCGGAAGGCCGCCTCGTCCTCGCCGTGGAAGCCCACGATGATGTCCGTGGAAACGGCGATGCCGGGAATCGCCTCCCGGAGCCGTCGGAGGACCGCATCGAACTCGCTGATATTGTACCTGCGGCGGGCTTTCTCCAAAACGCGGTCGCTGGCGGACTGCAGAGGCAGGTGGACGTGCCGCGCGATCCTGGGTTCTGTGGCCATCACCTCGATGGTCCGGTCGTTGAAGTCGGTGGGGTAGGGAGAGGTGAAGCGGATGCGGAACAGGCCCGGCACCTGTGCCACCGCCTTCAGCAGGTCCGCGAAGTCATGCCGTCCGTCGTGATACGAGTTGACCGTCTGACCCAGCAGGCATACCTCGCGGACTCCCCTGGCCGCCACCGATTCCGCCTCCCGAACCACGTCCTCCAGCGGGACGCAGCGTTCGCGGCCGCGCACCGCCGGAACGATGCAGAACGTGCAGTGCTTGTCGCATCCGCGCTGGACGGTGATCCAGGCTGTGACGCCGTCCTGCCGGGCGGGCTCGATGCCGTCATACAACTCCGCGTGATCCAGCCGCACATCCACGATGCGTTCGTTTGCGGCCTGCTCCAACAGGTCGGGCAAGCGGCGGTACGAATCCGGACCGGCCACCAGATCCACAAAGCGGTTCTGCTCAAGCAGGCGGCCCTTCAGGTGCTGAGCCATGCACCCCAGAACGCCCAGCACCACTCCCGGACGCATATGCTTGTAGCGGGCCATCTCGCCCAGCCGTCCCAGCACACGATCCTCCGCGTGCTCACGGACCGCGCAGGTGTTCAGCAGGATAACATCCGCCTCGTCCGGAGTGGCCGCCAGCGAGTAGCCGCGCTGGCTCAGCAGACCTCCGACGGTCTCGGAGTCCGCCACGTTCATCTGGCAACCGTATGTCTCAATGTAGACGCTCTTCATTCTGGCTATTCGCAAGCCGCCCGGCGGAAGAGTCCGCCCCGGCAAGACCATTTTGCCCCCAAGCCGCTCTTCGCGCAAACCCTTCGCATTTCGAGCGGAAGAAAGGTATGATGCTTCCAGGGCGAGTGCATCGCCCGGCTGGGAACGGACGGCGGGCCCTCTCCGTTCGTGAAACCAGAAATCCCCGTCCGCCGGGGAGTCAGACAAGATGACCCTGGACAATACCGCCGTTCTTGATACTTCTGCTTCACAGACGGGAGTTTCCCCGCTGCCGCTCCGGCCGTTCGGCCGGGGAGGGGAGATGCTGCCGGTCCTGGGGCTGGGCGGCCAGAGCCTGATCCAGAATGCTCCCGATGAGGACAGCGCCGTGGAGATGATCCGCCGCGCTGTCGAGCTTGGCATCCGCTACATAGATACTGCGCCGCTTTACGGTGAGAGTGAGGCGCGCATCGGGAAAGCTGTCGAGGGGGTGCGGGAACGGGTCTTTCTGGCCACAAAGACGGTCTACCGCCGCGCATCCAGCGCCCGCCGCAGCCTGGAGCGTTCCCTTCAGCGTCTCCGCACGGACTATGTGGACAACTATCAGCTCCACTGCCTGATGCATCCTGCGGAAGTGGATGCCGTCTTCGCGCGGGACGGAGTCATCAGGATGGTGGAGAAGGCGCGGGAGGAGGGCATCATCCGGCATGTCGGCGTGACGGGGCATTTTGTTCCGTCCGTGCTTTCGGAGATGCTTCGGCGCTACCCCTTCGACTCCGTGCTCATACCCGTCAACCCGGCGGACCCGATGTCATACAGCTTTACTGCGGATACCCTGAAAGTCGCGCGTGAGACCGGCGCCAGCGTCGTGGCCATGAAAGTGATGGGGGCCGGTCTGCTGACGCACGAAGGCCTGGATCCCGCCGCGCTCCTGCGCTATGCGCTCTCCTGGCCGGTGTCGGTGGCCATCGTATCCTGCCGCAGCATCGCCGACGTGGAAGCAAACGTCCGTATGGCGGGCGCATTTCAGCCGATGAGCGAAGAGGAGATGCGTAGCATGGAGCAACTGCGCCCGGACCTCCTTGCCCGATGCAACGCCATCTACAAGCGTCATTCCGGGCGCTCCGGCCTAAAGCTGGAACTCTTCAACTACCTTGCTTCGGTGCTGTGCCGCCGGCTTCCCGGCTGGAAACACTTCTGAGAAGGGTCACACTTCGAAGATCAGCGTCACGATCTCCGCTCCGCGGACGGTGCACTGCGCCCCGCCATCCGTCACCGTCAGCTCTTCCAGCCGCTCCTCCGCCAGATTGCTCCGCCACGCCCGCTTCGCTCCGGCCAGGGTTACCCTGGCGCCGATCTCCTCCTGCGTGATGTTGTAGAACCGGAGAACCAGGCCGTCACCCTTCTCTTCCCGTTTCAGTGCGCAGGGCACAAGCCGGTCGTCCGAGATCGAGACGAAACTGTGGACCATAGGCAACGTCCTGAGGGGACGCTCGATGGAGCGGGAACGGTCCAGATCGCCCACCTGCACGGCCGTCAGTCTGGACTGGTAATCCAGCGCGTGCCGCCAGACCTTTGCCTGCAGCCAGTCTCCGGTGTGCGGATACAGAGCGTACCGGAAC
>JBBFLP010000073.1:2499-12278 GCA_037478975.1 Armatimonadota bacterium | reverse complement strand
CGGATCGTCCGCAGTAACGTACCCCTCTGAGAGGCAGTCAGTCTATGACACCCACTAAGTCGATTCTCAAAGCCATTCTATTTCCTGCCGCGTTAGTGACAGTACTTGGTCTGGGAGAAATGCCGGCCGCTGCGCAGGACACGGAGCCCCCGACGACGCCGCCCGCCTTCAACGCCGTGGCCTATGCGCGGTCCGTGCGCCTGACCTGGCAGGCATCCAGCGACAACGTCGGTGTCACTGGCTACGAGGTCTACCGGAATGGTTCCCTGGTGACAACGGTCACAGGCCTGGAATTCTACGAATCACCCGCTCCCGGCGGTTCGTTGCAGTATTTCGTGCGAGCCGTTGACGCGGCGGGAAACCGTTCCGCTCCGACAGAAACGAAGACCGTCAACTCGCAGAGTTGGCTCTGGGCCCGCCCTCCCAACTGGACCAACGCGCACTCGGGCAAGAGATACCACATCTTTTACGTGGGGGACACAGTGCGGTTTGAGCTGGAGACAGCCCCAGGGGCCTGCTTTCCGTTCAAGCCCAATCAGTCCGTACGCTTTGAAGTCCGGGACTACTGGGGCAACCTGCTGGATGAAGGCCCCATCCAGCCATCAGGGGCTGGTCTGCCGGATGTCATCACCCCGCGAGTGAGTAAACCTGGCTGGTACAGGTTATACATTTACGGTTCTCAGGAGCAGTGGCCATGGGGGACAGTTCTGGGAGTGACCAACTTTGTCATCTTCAGAGACACTCCCGGTTTTCCAAAGCTTCCTCCACCACCTCCGGCCAGGCCGTGTGGAGACAAAGATCGCGACATTCTATTCAGAGGCTCACATAGTTCTCAAGATGCGCCTCTGAGGGGAGTCCTTGGTATTGGACCATGCCGGCTCTTTGTGGAGAACGCCAGCAACTGGGAAGCTGAGATCGCGAGGCTGGAAGCGGACGTCGCGGCGGACGAACAGTGGTATCTGCCGTACGATCCATTCCGCGAGCGAAAGCTCATGATCGCGTTTTCCAACGGAACATCTGATCTGAATGGCGTGCGCCGGATCGTGGAGCATTTCAAAGATCGCGTTAAGTACTGGGAGCCGCGGAATGAACCGAACTACGGTGCTTCGGGAGCTCAGTTTGCCACCAATGAGATGCAGCCATTCTACGAAACGGTCAAGAGCGTCAGTCCGGATCTGAAGGTGATGGGGCCGGGGACTGTTTCCGTCACTCAGGGGCTTCAGAACTGGCTGAGGGACTTCTTCAACGCGGGGGGAGGCAACTACATTGATGTCTTCTCCTTCCACGCATACAACGCGGTGGAAGGGGATCTTTTCCTGGCCCGCTACACTTTCGATGCCCTAAAGCAGCTACTTGCCGAGTATGGCCAGCAGGAGAAGGAGATCTGGCAGACGGAGCAGGGATACTTCGCTCCCGTCTATGGCTCGTACGAACCGCGAAGGCAGGCACGCTGGCTGATGCTCCAGACGATGCTGTTCGAACAGTACGGCATCCCGAAAGAGCAAAACTACTACTGGTACGAGCGCAGCCATGGCTTCTGGGATTTCCCCACCTGGCTGGTCAATGACGACGGCAGCCTGAACCCGGGCGCGGTGGTGATGCGCGTCTGGTCCGAGGAGGTGTACGGAACACGCTTCTCCCGTAAGTTCGACTTCGGCGAGACCGGCAACAAGCTCTACATCGGCAATCTGTTCGAGGGACCCGGCAAGAAGGTGGCAGCATTTATGAGTGCCGGTTCCACCGATGGAAAGATAACACTGTTGTTGCCGGGCGCGACTTCTGTGACTGTGGTGTCCGCCCTGGGAGAAGAGCGGAATGTGAGCGTGACGGATGGGCGGCTGGTATTGGACGTGCCGGAGATCCCTGTTTACGTGCGATTGTCACCAGCGCAGCAGATCGAGGTGGAGCCCGTGGACTGGGGTCCCAACCTGGCGCGGCTGCCGGGGGTGCAGGTGCGCGCATCGGGAACGGGTGTGCATCCGGTGAACCCTTCCATTTCCAACAGCATCCTGAAACTGGTCAACGGCGTAATGGAGACCTCCCGCTGGCCTCTGCCAGAGTCAGGCCGGCCGTGGATGGACAACACCGAGGGCTTCCCCGCCTGGGTGGAGCTGACCCTGCCCTCCGAGCGGACCATTGACCGCGTGGTGATCTACTCCTTCCCGTTCTGGCAGTGGGAGGGCACCTTGCTGGACTACGAACTGCAGTACGAGAAGAACGGCCAGTGGGTGACAATCGAACGCGTCACGGAGCCGACGAAGACGTTCAAGATTGTCAGCCCGCACGTCGCCTGCACGGTGGACGGCTTTTTCAGCGAGCGATGGGTGTTCCAGCACTCTTTTGCTCCTGTGACGACTCGCAAGATCCGCATCCTGGTACACGACTGCACGTGGGGCGGGGGAGCGACAAAGGACGTTGTGGATGCTGGCGGTCAGACTGGCCCGCGCAAGGTTGTGCTGCGGGAGATCGAGGTCTACAATTCGTCCGAGACTTTAGCGACCATCGCAGGTCAAGTTGTGGACCCATCGGGACATCCTATACCAGATTGCCGTGTGGATATCATCGGTACGGAAGTCGACACCGTGTGCAGCACAGACTCATCGGGGCGGTTTTCCTTCGGAAGACTGTTACTAGGAGGCAATTACGAAATCTCCGTAAGGAAAAATGGTTGGAGATTCTCTCCCTGGCGTTACCGAATAGAGTCTCTGGCTGGAAACTGTTATTCATTTTTCACAGCAGAAAGAGTTACGTCCGGGTCCGGTTCAGGCCTCTTTGGAAGATTCTACAAAGGAGGACTTTTTGATGAACTTGTGGCCGATCTCATATCGCCTACAATCGACTACGGCCATGATTGGGGAGGGCTACTCAAGAGAATAGACCTTGCCATACCATTCTCGGTACTATGGCAGGGCCAGATTGAATCAAACGTCTCCGGTAAGTGTCAGATTGAGATCGAGAGCACAGGATCAGAGAGGCTCTGGCTAAATGGAAGACTGGTCTTCAATCGGCCTGTACAACATCCCGTATCCACAGCTCAGGCAGTCGTACACCTCGAGGCAGGAGAACTTTACAATGTCGAACTAGAGTTCAGCAGAACGCCGGACATGCCCGTCACGTGGGGAAGTTCAGTAAGGCTTTACTGGTCTAGCCAGTCCAATCCTCGCGAGATCATCCCCACACGATACTTGTATCCGCTATTGGAGAACCAGCGCGAAAAAGCAGTAAACTATGCCCCGCTCGCTCTGCCTGCGTCCATCACTACGGGCCACGCTACGCCGGTATCGCTGACGCTCCAGGGTTCCGATCCCGAAGGACAGCCTCTGAGTTACGCTCTTGTCAGCCAGCCGGCCCACGGGACTGTCACCGGAACCCCGCCGGCCATCACTTACACTCCGGCGCCGGGCTTCCTTGGCTCCGACAGTTTCACGTTCAAAGTGAATGACGGCCAACAGGACTCCGCGCCCGCCATGGTCTCCATCACCGTGCAGGCGGATGGAAGAGTCACGAACTTCCTGCCGCTGACTGTGGAGGTGCGGGGAATGGCGCAGGAACCGAAACCGGGAGATCGCCTCCGTCTGACCCTGCATTACACGAACGAGGGTAACCAGCCGGCGGCGAACGTCACCCTGTCGTTCCCGGTACCGGAACACCTGGAATACGTATCCGGCAGCGCAGATTCCGGGGGTGTGTACGATTCACAGCAACGCGTGCTGCACTGGACCATCCCGGCCGTTGCCGCGGGAGCATCCGGGGATCTGGGGTTCGACGTTGTGGTAAAGTAGCGTTCTGTCCAGTAAACAGCTCTGAGCCAGGAGGGCATCCGCCCTCCTGTTTTGCTTGTGAAGGCGGAGCCTGCCAAGAAGCGTGACAGAGGGGAACAATCCGGGTAAACTCCAGTTTGCACCGCAGACACCTGCCCGGTCAGGGCGTGCCTCCGGACGGTTCCGGAGGGCGAGCTGTCGATTCGGCACGGGCGATCTCCCCCACCGCCCGCTACAGAATGACCGGGCGGAGAGTGCGGGAACGTCAGGCCCGGTCAACACGGCAAGGCTGTCTTGCGTCCTGCATACTCTGGGAGCGATCCGATGTACAAGCACGATTATCCCGGACGGCTCATCATCGTGGAGGGGATTGACGGTTCCGGGAAGAGCACTCAGCTTCAACTTCTCTATAAGTATTTGGCAGCCCGGAACTACACCGTCTCTCTGAGCGAGTGGAACTCGTCTCCGCTCGTGAAGAGCACCACAAGTCTGGGGAAAAAGAAGAAGTTCCTGACGCCCACCACCTTCAGCCTGATCCACGCGACCGACTTTGCGGACCGGCTGGTGAACCACATCATCCCCCTCCTCAAAGCCGGCGTGGTGGTGCTGGCGGACCGCTACGCGTTCACGGCCTTTGCGCGCGATACGGCCCGAGGGGTGCATCCTCAGTGGGTGCGCAACCTCTATTCTTTCGCCCCGATGCCGGACATCGCGTTTTACTTCCGAGTGCCGCTGGAAGTCTCCATAGACCGCATCCTGACCGGCCGGACGAAGCTGAAATACTACGAGGCGGGGATGGACCTGGGCCTGTCGCGGGATCCGGAAGAGAGCTTCAAACTCTTTCAGGAACGCATCCTGCGGGCGTATGACGACATGACCGAGGAGTTCGGATTCACGGTAATGGACGGCACACTGCCGATCGAAGAGCAGCAGGAAAAGATGCGTGAGATCGTGGACCGCGCGCTGGAGGGCTTCAATGGCCTCCGGCGTCCGGTCAGAGAGGCGGTGGCGAGGTGAAGCAGCCTGCTTTCTACGGAGTGGGTTTGCCTTACCGCTCCATCGGGGAGCTGAACGGCAAGCTGTTCGTGGTGGAGGGACCAGACCGCGTAGGCCGTTCCACCCAGATGAACCTGCTGGCGGACTGGCTGGAGAGCGAAGGCCACGCCACTTCCAACACCGGCTTCCGGCGCTCCCAGCTCACGCAGGACGGGCTGGATCAGGCCAAACAGGGTCACACCCTTGCGAAGAACACCCTGAGCCTCTTCTACGCGACGGACTTCGCCGACCGGCTTGAGAACCAGATCATCCCGGCGCTGCGGGCCGGATTCTATGTCCTGAGTGACCGCTATATGTACAGCATCTTCGCACGGGACCGGGTCCGCGGCATAGATCCCGAATGGCTGAGGCAGGTATACGGGTTCGCACTGGTCCCGGATCTGGTGCTTTATCTGCGCGTCGAGGTGGAGGACCTGGTCCCACGGGTCATCTCGGGAGGCGGTTTCGACTACTGGGAGTCCGGGATGGACCTGCACCTGGCGGACAACCTGTTCGATAGCTTCTGCATCTACCAGAGGCGGATCATCCGCGAGCTGGACCAGATGGCGGAGGAGTACGGATTCGTCACGGTGGACGCCTCGCGCTCCATCCAGGCCGTCTTCGAGGACCTGAAGAAGGAGATCCTGAAGGTCATCTGAGGCCGGCCGGCAAGGACAGCAGGAATGCCCCTCATCGCCGCCATTGACATCGGAACGAACTCCGTCCTGCTGCTGGTGGCGGAAGCGCTCCCTGATGGCACGCTGAAGCCGCTCGTTGATATCTCGGAGATCACCCGGCTGGGCCAGGGCGTGGACCGGACGCACCGGCTCAATCCCGAGGCCGCCGATCGCACCCTGGAGGTTCTAAGAGTGTTCGCCGCCAAGGCGCGCGAGTCAGGGGCGGAAAGGCTCACCGCGATCGGCACAAGCGTTCTGCGCGACGTTTCGGACTCTGCTGCGTTTCTGAAGCGCGCAAGGGAGATCCTGGGAGTCCCGCTGCGCATTATCTCGGGCGAGCAGGAAGCGGAGCTGGCCTGGCTTTCCGTGGTCACCGATATCTCCCTTGGCCTGCCCCACCCCGTGGCGGTCGCCGACGTGGGCGGCGGAAGTACGGAGCTGATCACGGGTGCGGCGGACGGCACGATGGTCAGCGCAGTCAGCGTGGATGTGGGAGCGGTGCGCCTGACAGAGCGTTTTCTGCGCTCCGACCCTCCCGGCGCAGAGGAACTGCACGCAGCCCGGCATCAGGCTCTGGATGCTCTGGGAGCCGTTGCGGCAAAAAGCCATTGCCGGTCGCTTGTGGGTGTGGGAGGAACCGCCGTGAATCTGGCCCGGATGAGTCACCCGGACGCAGCATTGCCTGAGGTCCACGGACAGTGCATCAACACGAAGACGCTGAGGGAGCTGACCGGAAGGCTGGCGGCGATGCCGGTTGAGGAGCGCCGCATGACCCGGGGCCTGGAGCCGAAAAGGGCCGATGTCATTGTGGCGGGAGCGTTGATCTTCGATGCGCTGCTGGAGGTTTTGAAGTTGGACTCGCTCACCGTCAGCACGCGTGGAGCGCGATTCGGCGCTGCCATCAAACTTGCGCGAGGGGAATGGGATGACGCTTGACGTCCGGGACGCGCCGGCCGGGGTGATGCGTCTTGCGGAGGAGTGCGGATTCGAGCGCGGGCACACGTTGCAGGTCACCCGGCTGGCGCTTTTGATGTTCGACCATCTTGCCCCCCTGCACCGCCTGCCCGCGTCGGCTCGCCGGCTGCTGCTTTGCGCCGCTCTGCTTCACGACATCGGGTGGTGCCGCGGCGCAAAAGGACATCACAAATCGGCCTATGACATCATCACGGAGCAGCCGCCGGAGGGACTCTCCCCTGACGAAGTCCAGATGGTGGCACTCATCGCCCGCTACCACCGCAAGAAAGGCCCGTCGCTCGAACATGCCCCCTTCGCCCGCCTGAGTCCCCCGGAGCGGGAGACCGTCCGCGCCCTGTCCGCCATCCTGCGCGTAGCCGACGGACTGGACCGGGGCCACCGCGACGCGGTTCGGGATCTTTCGGCCGCCATCGAGCCGGGAAGGGTCTGCCTGATCCTGGATGCGCCGGGCGGAGCGGAGCTTGAGATCTGGGGAGCCCTGCGCAAGGCGGACGTCTTCGAAAAAGCCTTCGGCGTATCACTGGACATCCGCGTGTCCCCGGAGTCACACTGAGCAGTGGAACCGCAAGCTTCTCCGGAGCCAGCCGATGAGCGACCCTGACCGGCCCGGACAATCCACAGTCCCTGCGGAAATCCTCCGGCCTGCGCCAGACGGGGAGCAATCCCCGCAAACGGCCTCCGCGACACCCGCGTTCCCCGCCCGCAGACGGCGCTGTCTGGCGGCGCTGGATGTGGGGACTAACTCCATCCGCCTGCTGGTGGTCTCGGTGCGCCCCGACGATCACTCCTTCTCAGTGGTCAGCGACCGCAAAGAGGTGGTGCGTCTGGGGGAAGGCGAATACGCGCACAACCTGATGACACCGGAGGCCATGGACCGGGCGGCTACGGTTATCTCGCGCTTCGCTGAAGTGGCACGCGGATTCGGAGCGCAGGAGATCCTGGCGGTGGCCACATCCGCCGTGCGCGAGGCTGAAAACCGTGAGATCTTCCTGGAGCGAGTGCGCAGAGAGAGCGGGCTGGAAGTGCGGGTCATCTCCGGACTGGAGGAAGCCCGTCTTGTGTATCTGGGCGTGGTGGCGGGACTCAACCTGGAGGGGCAGAAGGCTCTCTTCATGGACGTGGGGGGCGGATCTACCGAACTGGCGGTGGGCGACCGCCAGAGGCATTACCTCCTGGAAAGCCTGAAGCTGGGCACCATCCGCCTGACCAACCGTTTCCTGGGAGACGGCAGCCGGCCCGTCAGCAGGAAGAAATATGCCGCCCTGCAGGAGTATGTGCGGGCGGTGGCCGTCCACGCGGTGCGCAAGGTCGGCGCCGCCGGGTTCGATCTGATGGTGGGCAGCTCCGGCACCGCCGTCAATCTGGGTGAGATGGTGGCGGCGCTGCGCGGCGAACGCCCGGCCACCATGCGCCACTACACCATCACTCTCCGTGAGATCCAGCGCATCCGCGAGACTCTGTGCCGGCTGCCGCTGGAGGAGCGACGGAAAGTGCCGGGCATAAAACCGGAGCGCGCGGACATCATCATCGCGGGAGTGGCGGTCATTGAGACCCTGATGCAGGAAACCGGAGCGGCGGACCTGCAGATCTCGGAGCAGGGTCTGAGAGACGGCCTGGTCATAGACCGTCTGCTGCGGGAGGATGGAGCGCGCGAGGTTTATCTGCAGACGCCTCCCAGGCGGCGAAGCGTGCTGAAACTGGCCCGCGCGTGCGGATACGAGGCCGAACACTGCGAGCAGGTGCGGCGGCTGTGCGTCCAGCTATTTGACCAGATGCGCGCCCTCGGGCTGCACAGCCTGGACGGCGAAGCGCGGGAGCTGCTGGAGTACGCGGCCTACCTGCACGACACCGGCTTCTTTCTGTCGCACACAGACCATCATCAGCACGCCTACTACATCATCCGTAATAGCGAGCTCCTGGGGTTCAATGACCGGGAACAGGCGATCCTGGCCAACCTGGCGCTGTATCACCGCAAGGCTCCGCCGCGCAAGAAGCACCCGAACTTCGCGGCGCTGGACCCGGAGGCGCGGTCTCTGGTCGAGCAGCTTTCCACCATTCTGCGTCTGGCCGAGGGGCTGGACCGGAGCCACCTTTCCCTGGTCCGGGGGCTCCGGCTGGAGGAGGCCGGTCCGGGGGCGCTGCGCATTGTCATCCTGAGCCCCGCCGACTGTCAGCTGGAGCTGTGGGGGGTGGAGAACCAGCTGGGCATCTTCCGATCCGTCTTCAAGCGCCGGCTCACCGTGCGGGTGGAGCGCCTGGCGGGCGGAAACGGCTCGCGGGATCCGCGCAGGTGAATCAGGCCCCCGCGCGGTCCGCATCGGCCCTGCGGCGGAGCCTGGGGGAGCGCTTTCCTGTGCTGCGCCGGGCTCGCGGCCCCGCAGCGCTGATGCTGGGTGCTGTTCTTTTCGCGGTGATGGCCATCTGCGTGAAGTACGCGGCCCGGCGCATACCCTCCGGCGAACTGGTGATGTTCCGCTTTATGTTCGGGCTGGTGACGGTGCACGCGATGTGCCGGCTGGGTCTGGCGAAAGTGCGCCACGACCGGCCGGCGCTTCTGATGGCGCGGGGCTTCACCGGAGCGCTGGCCATCGTGTTCTATTTTGCCAGCATCCAGCACACCACTCTGGTCAAAGCATCGCTGCTGAGCAACTCCTATCCCGTGTACGCGGCGCTGTTCGCATCTCTGCTGTTGCGGGAGCGTCTGACTGCGTCCACATTCGCGGCGTTTGCCGTGTCCGCGGCCGGGATCTGGATGGTGGTGGACCCGGATTTCTCCAGCGTGAATCGCGGGGATCTCTACGGGGTGCTATCGGGCGCTGTGGCGGGGCTGGCGATCGTCATCATCCGGGAGCTGCGCCGGACGGAGTCTGCGTTTACGGTGTTCTGGTATCTCTGCGTATTCGGAACGACGATGGGCGCTATAAGCTGCCTCTGGAGCTTCGTGTGGCCGTCGCCTGGGGACTGGGTATGGATCCTGGGGACGGGAGCGGCCAGCACGGTGGGGCAACTTTTGATCACCTACGGGCTTCGGTACACTCCGGCGGCGGAGGGCTCCCTCATCTCCATGTCCACGGTGGGCTACAGCGGACTGTTTGGCTGGATGGTGATGGGTGAGCGGCTGAGCGCCACGGGGCTGACGGGGGCCGCGCTGCTGCTGGGAGGAGCCGCCTTCACCGCCATCCGGCAGGCTCAGCAGTCTCCGGCCCTCTCCCCGGGTGCCACGATGAAGGACAAAGCGCAGGAAACGGGCTGAGGAGACGCAGCAGGGCGGACCTCAAGGACACCCGCATAAAGAAACGGCGGGCAGGGAAAGGAGAATGGAAAGCCTGCC
>JBBFLP010000073.1:0-2399 GCA_037478975.1 Armatimonadota bacterium | reverse complement strand
AAGGACACCCGCATAAAGAAACGGCGGGCAGGGAAAGGAGAATGGAAAGCCTGCCCGCGAAGCCATGCAACCGACCGCCACGCGATCCTGGGACCCATCACGCGACGGCCGACCTTTTGGCACGCCCGCGTGAGCGTTTTGCACGGCTCGCGTCTATTATGCGCATGGCGCAGACGCCTGTCAATAGGAATTGATGCCTCGTTTCCAGAAGGCACTTGTGAAAACACAGGCGACAGGCGCGACTGTAGAAATGGCCCCCGCATAGCTAGAAGCGGGGGCCATTCAGCCAAGATAACCTATTCAGGTTGAGAGGCCGACGGCGCTGGACTCAGGCTTTTCTCCTGTATTTCAGCAGGCCAAGGCCGCTCAGACCCAACAGCGCCCCCATCTGGAAGAAGACCGGCTCCGGAATAGGGGGAGCAGCTGTCAGCGTCAGCACCCCTTCCCACCGATTCTCGATGGCGGGCGGCGGGCTGTTGTAATTGAAGGCCTCGCCGGACCCGAACCAGATGCGGTATTGCTTGCCGATGACGGCCCCGGGGTCCGACGAATCGTAGCCGTTCTTGTTCAGGTCTTCATAGAGGTCGGCCTCGAACCAGAACTTGGCCAGATCCACGCCGCCTTTCCAGGTGGGGCGAAGATACAGATTAGGATCCTCCGTCCACCACTGGATGAGATACCCGTTCATTCCCCAGTTATACGGGGTAATGTCAAGGACTTCCCATTTCCAGCCGCTGTGCGAGCTGCCAGCAGCAAGGTTGGGGTTGTCGGGATTCTGGACGAGAATCTCACCCCAGGTGGGAGCGGCAGCCTTGTCGAGCAACCAGATGTTGAAGGACGCAAGACCCTCGCCCGGTTGATCCAGCATCTTCAGCCAGGCTACATACGCATCCCCTTCGGTCGGCTGATTGGCTCCCCCGCCACTCAGGTCCTGGACGCCTTCCTTGTAATACCAGGTTCGGCTCCAGTTGCCATTAGGGTCAATGCGAAGACGGGGATTGCCCTGTGTCTCCTTGTGTCCCTTAATCCAGGCGCTGCCGTCACCATAGAGGTCCAGAAGATCGTTGGGGTCGAACTCAAAGCGGACCCGCGCGGCATCCGCAGCTGCCGTTAGAGACAGCGTCACGACCGTCGCCAGCAGCAGAGGCACCAGACGTTTCATTGATTGTCTCTCCTTTCTGCATTCCCGGTCTGCACGGAGAGGAATCGGACGCAATCCAGACGTCTGCCCCCTCTCTGCAGACCAACGTGCTCTGGAATCATACGTGTGTGCGGGAAAATGCCGAAGAAGGGAGGCGTGGCGAGATTACGGGTTGTCTCTGCATTTCTCCGTGTCTCCGGCGTAAACCCGCAATTTACTCTACCACACATCTTCCGCCCGCGCAAGCGATATACCCGCTTGTTTTAGATGATTGCGCTCCCCCGCACAAACTACTGGGAGGCAGCAATCCATACGAGGGAAGTTGGCTCAGGTAGCAGGCGTGGATGGGTGGGTGGCTGCGCGGTCTGCGGCGCGGCGCAGAATGGACTTCAGTTCGTCCAGCTTGAACGGCTTGTAGAGGTAGGTGTCCACGCCCTGCTCCACCGCCGCCTTCTCGGTCTCCTCGGTGGGATAAGCAGTCATCAGCACCACTTCGGCATCCGGGGAGAACAACCGGGCGGCGCGCAGGAACTGCAGGCCGTCCATCCGGGGCATCCTGAGGTCGGCCAGAATGAGGTCGAACGGCTGCTGGCGCACCATTCCCATGGCCACGAACGGGGAGTCCGCAGCCTCCACGTGGCAGTTTTCGATCTCAAGGAGCGTCAGGAGCACCTGCAGCAGGCTGCGGTCGTCATCCACCACAAGCACTCGCAAAGGTCCCGCCATTGGTCTTCCATTCCCTCCGTTCACTCACACAAAGCGAAGCGCCGGTGCGACCAGTATACCACGGACGCTCCCAGGCGTCACACGGCGGGAAGAGGCACCTCGAGACCAGCCAAGGCAGGAGCGTGGTTTCGACTCGCCCGCCGAAGGCGGGCGGCTCAACCACCGTAGGGGGGTGTTCCGGTAACAGATTCGCGGGATCTCAAACGAAGGCTCAAATCCTGGTCTTGGCCCCCCTCATCCAAACCTTCTCCCACCATAGGGGGAGAAGGCTTTTTCTTGCCCTCACCCCACTGTCCACCTTCGTTTTCTGTCTGCAATCCTCTCGGGACGTGGCACGGGAAAAAACCCTCTCCCTGAGATCGAGAGAGGGCTTGGGTGAGGGCGAATGTTCTCCAAGCAAGCCGGTCACGGCGGCGGGCGTTGTTACCCACACCTACGTTGGTCGAGTAGCGCGGCGTCAGCCGCGCGTATCGAGACCACGCATTGCCGGCTGTGGTTTCGACTCGCCCGCCGAAGGCGGGCGGCTCAACCA
>JBBFLP010000072.1:7408-12279 GCA_037478975.1 Armatimonadota bacterium | reverse complement strand
GCATCTTTACCGGTAATCCTCTTCTTCAGACTATCTCAAATCCTGACGGATGGAATAAGCTTTGCTAATGCGGAAACCCTGCAGGGTCTCCCGGACACCTTTATTATACCTGACCCCGGCCATTCTGCGCAGCTATTGCGAGCGCGATTCAGGTTCAAAGTAGCGCACGCGCCACTTCTTGAACTCGCGCACCGTCCGCAGGAACACCACCGGCGGATCTCCCAGACTGGCGGCAGCCTCCCGTAGCAGCGTCTCACACCGCTCGTCGGTGGCGGCATGCGCCATAGCAAACAACCGGTAGGGCCAGTCCTCGTAGTCCGGCCGCTCGTAGCAGTGACTGACGCAGGGAAGAGACGCCAGACGAAGCGCTGCTTCTTCCAATGCCGCCCCGCGGACATCCCAGGCGCTCATGATGTTCCCGGCAAATCCCGCGTGCCGGTGTCGTACGACGGCGGCCAGTCTGCGCAAAGCTCCTCGCTTCTGCAAACGGGCGGCTCCTTCCAGAAGTTCCTCCTCGCTCAATCCAAGTGCGGTTGCGGTTTCCCGGAACGGGCGCGCTACGGTAGGCAGGTCCAGCTGGAGCGCCCGGACGCACAGGATGTCGCGTTCCGTCAGAGGGAGCGGCTCGGGCGGGTCAAGCGGCGCCGAGCCCTGCCCGGCAGCCGCAGCCCCTTCTTCCAGGTCGAAACGGACTCCCAGCTTGAAGGTGCGCAGCGCTGGAAACAGCCGCAGCTTCCACCCACCGGCCTGCCGGGCCAGACGCTGGGCTTCTTCCTCCAGAGAGACGCCGGGGGGAACGGCCAGAGTGAACCACAGGCTGTAAAAATGGTCGCGCGCGTAGTTGTGGCTGACGCCGGGATGAGCGGAGACGACGGATGCGGCGGGCTCCAGAGCGTCTTGCGGGACGGCCATCGCGGCCAGAGTAGTGGAGTAGCCCAGAGCCCGGCCGTCGAAGATGCCACTGATCTCGCGGACCAGCCCCTCCCGGCGGGCGCGTTCCAGAGTCGCCAGGACGGCAGCCACCGTGACGCCGGCGCGCTGCGCCAGAACCGCGAACGGCTCCGCACAGAGCTCCAGCCCCTCCTGGGCGAGCGTCAGGATGCGCGCCTGATGGGCGGACGTCACAATCCGAAGTCCGCGCGGGTCCGGCGCATCTCCACCGCCGCGCGCTCGCAGACTCCGCCCACCGGCGGGTTCAACTTGGAGACGCGGACGGTGACAGCCTCGCAAGGAAGGCCGCTCAGCGCCTGGCGGGCGATGTCCGCCGCCAGATGTTCCAGAAGGTGATGTTTACCGTCCGCCACGGCGCGGCGCACCATCTGATACGCCTGCCCGTAGTCTATGGTATCGCCCAGGCGGTCCGAGGCGCCGGCCGCAGAGAGATCCGCCTCCAGGATAAGGTCCACCTCCAGCGCTTGTCCGATCTCGCGCTCCTCCGGCGTGTAACCGTGGTGACCGTAGATCTTCATTCCGGACAGAAAGATCCTGTCCATCGCGATGGCCTCCTTTCGCTTGCCCGGCCGCCCTGCAGAACGGCGGTTCCGCTGCCGATGGATTCTACAACAGACGGCGCCTTCGTTGACGCGGAAGAGGGTATCTGGTATACTGACGATGCGGTTGAAGGCGCAGGGCCGCAGGAGGGCCCCCGGCTTCAGAGGGCGCGGGGCAGGACGCTGGAGCCGCTGTGCGCTTGTAGCTCAGTGGATCAGAGCATCTGACTTCGGATCAGAGGGTCGGGGGTTCGAGTCCCTCCAAGCGCGTCTGGTTTCCAATCTTGCCGGAGGCGCCCCGAGAGCTTCTGGTGCATCAGGAAAAGATGCATACGGGACTTTCAGGAGTCTCCGTCTGATAATGCGCCACGCGCATTTAGGCCAAGGGCCGCCTCCGGCGAGCATCCCGGGTCGTTAGCTCAGTTGGCAGAGCAGCTGACTCTTAATCAGCGGGCCACAGGTTCGAATCCTGTACGACCCATTTTCCGATTTTCCCGGCTGGCGGCCCCGCGGACGGCTCTTGCGGGCGAGTGGTGGAATGGCAGACACGCCAGATTTAGGATCTGGTGCCGCAAGGCGTAGGAGTTCAACTCTCCTCTCGCCCATTCCCGACGTCCGCGCGATTGGAGCCCTGGCGGTTTTGCCCGTACGCGTGTAGACTTATCTGGAAGGAAGCCGGCCGGCGGATGACGAAGAGGCCGGTGCGCGGGGGGAAGTCGCCGGGCCGCCCGGAGCCGGGTTCGAGCGGGATTCGAGCGGGAGTAGTTCAGTGGTAGAACGCCTCCTTGCCAAGGAGGAGGTCGCGGGTTCGATGCCCGTCTCCCGCTTATTGTCTTCTTATGAGGGATGTTCCAGGAGCGGCCGGACGGCGCCGGAGGAGGCCGCCTGTTCGTGACAGTGAAGCACCTCGCCCGATGTCTTGCAAGGCATGGACAGGCGGGGTTTTTCGTTTTATGGACCCATGTTTCCCCGTCATCGCCCGGCGATGGCGGGGCTGGAAGGATTGAATCGAAGGATGGAGTCTGAAGGCGCATTGCAGGTAGTCAGAGAGGATATTTCGCCCTGTCTGGTTTCGTTCGAGATCCAGGTGGGGCCGGAGCGCTACGCCTCGGCGCTGGATCAGGCCCGGCGCGAGCTGGGCCGGGTCACCGAGGTGCCGGGGTTCCGCAAGGGCAAGGCGCCGATGGCGATCCTGGAGAAGGTGCTGGATCCCGAGCGCGTGGAGCGTCTGGCCAACGAGACCCTGATGCCGGACGCCGTCCGCGAAGTGCTGGACGAGCACAAGCTGAAGCCCTGGGACAGCCCTACGGTGCAGGTCATCGAGTCGGGACCGGAGTCCGGGCTGAAGTTCCGTGCCAGAGTCCCGCTGGATCCGCAGGTTGAGCCGGGCCCGTATGTGGGGCTGAACGTGGACCGCATCGTCCGGCCGGTGACCGATGAAGTGGTCGAGCGCGAACTGGCGCGGATGCAAGACCAGCACAGCCGCCTGGAGCCCCGTGAAGAGGGAGGGGTCGAGCAGGGCGACTATATCTATTTCTCGCTTCAGGAGCTGAACGAGGCCGGCGAGCCCGCCGGGGAGGCGGGATTCAACTCCGCTGTCGTGGGCGAGAACCTGCCGGACTTCGACAACGGTGTGCTGGGCGCGGTGCGCGAGGAGACCCGCGACATTACCCTGAACTATCCTCCGGACTGGCAGGAGCCGGAGCGCGCCGGCAAGTCCGCGAAGGTGCGTGTGACCATCTCGCACATCTTCCGGCCGGTGAAGCCTGTGCTGGATGATGAGTTCGCCAAGATGGTCAGCGAGTATCAGACTCTGGACGAGCTGAAGCAGGCCATCCGGGAAGCGGCCGGGCGCGCCTTCCAGCAGATGGCGGATGAGCAGGTGGAGAATGACCTGGTCCGCCAGATCGTGGAGTCGTCCCGCGTTGACTATCCGCCGCAGATGCTGGAGGAGGAGTTCCGGGCCCGGGTCATGGACATCTACGGCGAGCTGCAGCAACGAGGCATGACCTTCCAGGAGTATCTGGAGCGCACCGGACGCACGGAAGAGCAGTTCCGCAGCGAACTGGAGGCGCGCATTGACCGGGACATCCGCGTGGGTCTGGTGCTGCACGAGATCGGCGCCCGCGAAGGACTTGAGGTGACACCGGAAGAGATAGATGCGCAGATCCAGGAGATGCTTACTTCTCCTGAGGCGGATGAGGATTTCAGACAGCGCGTGAACACTCCGCAGGCCCGGGCCTCCATTGGCCGGCGGATCGCGCTGCGGAAAACGCTTGATTTCCTGAAGGCGGCGTCCAATATTCATGATGTTGCGCGCTCCGGGGACGAAGCCGCCCCGGAGGCAAGGGAGGAATGATCACGCAATGGCATTGATCCCGATGGTGGTGGAGCAGACCGCGAGAGGCGAGCGGGCTTATGATATCTTCTCGCGGCTGCTGAAGGACCGGATCGTCTTCATCGGTACCCCGATAGACGACGACGTCGCGAATCTGGTCGTGGCGCAGCTTCTGTTTTTGGAAAAGGAAGATCCGGACAAGGACATAGACCTCTACATCAACTCGCCGGGCGGGCTGGTCACGGCGGGGCTGGCCATCTACGACGCCATGCAGATCATCAAGCCGGATGTGGCCACCATCTGCATCGGACAGGCCGCCAGCATGGGAGCGGTGTTGCTGGCCGGAGGCGCCAAGGGCAAGCGCTACGCCCTGAAGAACTCGCGCATCATGATCCATCAGGGAAGCGCGGGATTCCACGGCACTCCTTCGGACATTGACATCCAGGCGAGGGAGATTCTTCGCTACAAGGCTCTGCTGAACGAAATCCTCTCCAAGCACACGGGCCAGCCTGTGGAAAAAGTACTGCAGGATACCGACCGGGACTACTTCATGTCCGGGGAGGAAGCCCGCGAATACGGCATTGTTGATGCCGTCATGGACAAGGACTCGCGCTGAGGCTGAAAGCCGGGCGGGTGGATGCGCCGGAGGCGGGGCAGTGAAGGAACGGCGCACGGCGCGTCGAACACTGTCGCTGGACGGCGCATAATCAGGAGGCGGTATTGGCCAGAATCGGTTTGGATCGCAACGACTCGCGGTGCGCTCTGTGCGGCAAGCCGCGTGAGCAGGTCAGGAAGCTCATTCTGGGCGTGTACGGAGGGGTCTGCCTGGACTGCGTGGACCTGTGCAATGAGATCGTGCGCGGCGAGAACGCCAAGGCGGAGCGCTCAGCCGATCTCGGAACGCTGCCCAAGCCCAAGGAGATCTACCGGCATCTGTCCCAGTATGTGGTGGGGCAGGAGAAGGCCAAGCGAATCCTCTCGGTCGCCGTCTACAACCACTACAAGCGGATCAACTCGCCGCAGTCAGACGTCGAGCTTTCCAA
>JBBFLP010000072.1:0-7308 GCA_037478975.1 Armatimonadota bacterium | reverse complement strand
GTGCAGATCAACACATCCAACATCCTGTTCATCTGCGGAGGCGCCTTCGAAGGGCTGGACCGGATGATCGAGCGGCGCCTTGCGGACAAGACGCTCGGTTTCCGGGCACCGGCGGAGTCGCGGCAGGCCAGAGATGTGGGCGAACTGCTCTCGATGGTGATGCCGGACGACCTGCTGAAGTACGGGCTTATCCCTGAGTTCATCGGGCGCCTTCCCGTCATCGCCACCCTTGGCGGACTGGATCAGGAAGCGCTGGTGCGCATTCTGGTGGAACCGAAGAACGCGCTGGTCAAGCAGTATCAGAAGTTCTTCGAGCTGGACGGGGTGGAACTGGTCTTCACGGATGAGGCGCTGCAGGCCATCGCAGCGGAAGCGTATCAGCGCGGAGTGGGAGCTCGGGCGCTTCGCACCATCATCGAGGAGGTGATGCTCAACATCATGTATGAGATCCCCTCCCTGGAAGATATCAAGAGGTGCGTGGTCACACGCGAGACCATCACCGAGCGCAAGGATCCCACGGTGCTCACAATGGAGGAATTGAAGCAGGCAAGTTGACCGCCGGCGGCGAACCGGCAGACACGACCTGCGTTTCACGGGGCGCTTCCACGGCCGCGAAAGCGATACGGCCGTGGAAGTTCGCTTTTTTCCCGCAGGTGGGGTTTCGAGGGCGCATTCGCACAGGGCCGAAGAGCGCCCGGCGCGCCCCCTGGCAGCGTTGACTCAGAAACGGTCTGGAAGGTTTATGGCTCGCAGACAGAAGTTCACAGAGGAAGCTCCCGAGGAGAGCAGAGGCAGAGAGGTGTCCCGGCGTCTCCCCCGCATCCTGCCGCTCCTGCCGGTGCGCGACAACGTCTACTTCCCCCACATGCTTTTCCCGTTGTTTGTCGGCAGGGAGAAGTCCGTCCGGGCGCTGGAGGAGGCGACCTCGGCGCGGCGCTACATTCTTCTGGTGGCGCAGCGGGACATGACCGTGGAGGATCCGGAACCGGACGATCTGTACGGAGTGGGGGTGGTGGCGGAGGTTCTGCAGATCCTGAAAGTGCCGGATGGCACCGTCCGGGTGATGCTGGAGGGTCTGGAGCGGGTGCAGATTCTCAGGTTCCTGCAGCAGGAGCCTTTTTTCCGTGTGCAGGTGCAGCCGCTACGGAGCCAGCTGGTGAAGTCGCTTGAGGTGGAGGCTTTGATGCGCAGCATCACCGCCCAGTTCGAGCAGCTGGTCAACAACGGGCGCAACGTCCCGCCCGAGGTTCTGATCAATGTCATCAACATTGACGACCCGGGCAAGCTGGCAGACACCATCACTCCCTACCTCCCCTTGCGCGTGGATCAGAAGCAGGAGATCCTTGAGACCACAGACGTCCAGGAGCGTCTGGAGAAGCTCTCCTTGATCCTCAAGAAGGAGCTGGAGATCCTGGAGATCCAGCGCAGCATCCGCTCGCGGGTGGAAAAAGAGATGGGCGACTCGCAGCGCGAGTTCTTCCTGCGCGAGCAGATGAAGGCCATCCAGCAGGAGCTTGGGGAGAGGGATGAGCGGACGGTCGAGATTGACGAGTACCGGGAGCGCATCGCCCGGTGCGGCGCTCCGCCGGACGTGCAGGAGCGGGCGCTGAAGGAGGTCAGCCGTCTGGAGAAGATGCCCTACTCCGCGCCTGAGGGCGTGGTCATCCGTACCTACCTGGACTGGCTGCTGGGACTTCCCTGGGCCGAGGAGACCCCGGACGACCTTGACGTGGAGCAGGCGGAACGCATCCTGGACGAGGACCACTACGGTCTTGCCCGGCCCAAGGAGCGGATCCTGGAGTTTCTGGCGGTCCGGAAGCTGGCAGGCTCGCTCAAAGGGCCCATCCTCTGTTTCTACGGCCCGCCGGGCGTGGGGAAGACCTCCATCGGCAAGTCCATTGCGCGGGCGCTGGGACGCAAGTTCGTCCGCATCTCCCTGGGAGGCATCCGGGACGAGGCGGAGATACGCGGCCACCGGCGCACGTATGTGGGCGCTTTGCCGGGAAGGATCATCCAGGGCATCAAACAGGCCGGCTCGCGCAATCCCGTCTTTATGCTGGATGAGATTGACAAGGTGGGGGCGGATTTCCGGGGAGACCCGTCCGCCGCGCTTCTGGAAGCCCTGGACCCGGAACAGAACGAATCCTTCAGCGACCACTATCTGGAGGTGCCGTTCAACCTCAGCAACGTGATGTTCATCACCACGGCGAACGTGCTGGACACCATCCCGCCCGCCCTTCGGGACCGGATGGAGGTCATCCCGTTCACGGGCTACACCGAAGAGGACAAGCTGCAGATCGCACGGCAGTTCCTGGTGCCCAAGCAGCTCCGGGAGCACGGCATCAAGGAGTCGCGTCTGACGTTCGAAGACGCCGCGCTCCGGGAACTGATCCGGCAGTACACGCGCGAAGCGGGCGTCCGCAACCTGGACCGGGAGATCGCGGGCATCTGCCGGAAGGTGGCGCGGAAGATCGCCGCCGGGCGCAAGGGGAAGATCCGGGTGAAGGCGTCGGACCTGCCGGCATACCTGGGTAAGCCACGCTACCGCTACGGGCGTGCGGAGGAGAAGGATGAGGTGGGCGCAGCCACGGG
Organism: Armatimonadota bacterium; assembly: GCA_037478975.1. Taxonomy (GTDB): domain Bacteria; phylum Armatimonadota; class UBA5829; order DSUL01; family DSUL01; genus CALCJH01. The sequence goes on along the minus strand of JBBFLP010000072.1, from coordinate 4,716 downwards.
CCTGGCTTACACCGAGTTCGGTGGCGATGTCATCACGGTGGAGGTGGGGCTGGTGCGCAGTCAGAAAGGGTCGCTCATTCTGACCGGCCAGCTCGGAGACGTGATGAAGGAGTCGGCGCAGGCGGCCCTCACATTCATCCGCTCCCGGGCGGCGCAACTGGGTTTTGACGAAGACTTCCAGTCCGCCTCGGACATCCATATCCACGTCCCTGCGGCCGGAGTGCCGAAGGACGGACCGTCGGCCGGGGTGACGATCGCGGTGGCCCTGGCATCGGCGCTGACCGGGCGTCCCGTGCGTAAGGATGTTGCTATGACAGGGGAGATCACCCTGCGAGGGCGCATCCTGCCCATCGGTGGTCTGAAGGAGAAGGTGCTGGCGGCGCACCGGGCGGGCATCCGCACGGTCGTCATGCCCCGGGAAAATGAGAAGGATATCGAGGACATTCCGGAGCACGTGGTCAAGGAGATGGACCTGCGAATGGTGGACCACGCCGACGAGGTGCTGGAGATCGCGCTCCTGACGAAATGAGGGAAGTGCTTGCCATCCTTCCTATGCCGGGGATGACAGGTCGGGAGACGCCGTGAACTATCTAGGGGTGGATATCGGGACAACGGGCTGCAAAGCTCTCGCCTTCGACGGCGAAGGACGTCTGCTGGCGTCCGCGTACCGGGAGTATCCCCTGCATCTCACCAGGGACGGCGGGGCCGAGATGGACTCCCGGCTGGTAATGGAGTGCTGTTTCCAGGTCATCCGCGAGGCCGCGGCGGGAGCCGGAGCGGGGTCCGTGGCAGCCATGGCGGTTTCAAGTCAGGGAGAAGCCTTCACACCGCTGGATTCCGCCGGGAACCCGTTGTACGGGGCGATGGTCAGCTCGGATACCCGATCGGCGGCATACATTCCGCAGTGGCTGGAGGAGTTCGGGGAAGATCGGCTGTATCGTGCCACCGGCCACACGGCTCATCCGATGTTCACGCTCTACAAGCTCGCGTGGATGCGGGATCAGCGTCCGGAAGTCTTCGCCGAGGCGCGGCGCTTCCTGTGTTTCGAAGATCTTCTGGGCTTCCGGCTGGGCGTGGACCCCGCGATGGGTTGGCCTCTCGCCGGACGGACCATGATGTTCGATGTCTGCCGCCACGTCTGGGACGGCGAGATCCTGGAGCGCGCCGGGGTTCGGGAGGAGCAGCTGGCACGGCCCCTCGCCTCCGGCAGCGTGGCCGGGGAGGTCTCCGGCGCGGCCGCCCGGGAGCTGGGGCTTCGGCCCGGCGCCCTTGTGGTGACGGGCGGACACGATCAGACAGTGGGAGCGCTAGGTGCGGGAGTCACCTCACCCGGCGTCGCGATGTATGCAACCGGCACGGTGGAGTGCATCACAGCGGCGATGCCCGGGGCGGTTTTTTCGGAGGATCTCCGCCGGGCCAACCTGTGCACCTACGACCACGCAGCTCCCGGGCTGTATGCCACCATCGCTTTCAGCCTGACCGGGGGCAACATCCTCAAGTGGTTCCGGGACAATTTCGGGCAGCAGGAGGTCCTGGAGGCAGAGCGCACCGGGCGTGATCCTTACGAACTGTTGCTCCAACAGGCGCCGGACGAACCGTCCTCGCTACTGGTGCTGCCCTACTGGACTCCGTCGGGGACTCCCCATTTCGACCCGGATACGCCGGGGGCGATCGTGGGACTCCGCCTGTCCACAGGCCGTGGCGAGTTGCTGCGGGCGCTGCTGGAAGGTGTGGCGCTGGAGATGCGGCTGAATCTGGAGATCCTGGAGGGGGCGGGATGCCGTGTGCGGGAGCTTCGCGCCATCGGCGGCGGGGCCAGGTCGCGCTTCTGGAACCAGTTGAAAGCGGATGTGACAGGCAGGCCGGTGACCCGGCTGGACGTCACGGAAGCGGGATGCCTGGGAGCGGCGATGCTGGCGGCGTCGGCGCACAGCGGAACGCCGGTGGAGGAGCTTGCCCGGACGTGGGTGCGGACCGGCGAGACGCTGCAGCCGGATCCCGGAAAGGCCGCGCTTTACAGCGAACGCCTGGAGCAGTACCGCAGGCTCTACCCCACCATAAAAGAGTTCGCGGCGCGCTGTTGAGGGCGCGCCGCAGTGCTTTTCTTCTGGACTCAGCAGCTAGTTCACCGGCTTGATCCGGATGTTGCGGAACCACACCCTGTCGCCGCCGCCATGGTTCTGCAGGCCGATGTAACCCTCCGTCGCCCGGCTCCCGGTGAAGCGGGTGACCAGGGTTCCGTTCACACGGACCAGATACCGCTGCCCCACCACCTCGATCTCCATCGTGTTCCACTGCCCGTAGGGCTTTGTGGGGACGCTGTAGGACTCGCTGAAGCTGTACACTGCTCCGGTGCGGTGCTTCGGCCCGCCTGCATCCTGGATCTGGATCTCATATCCCTCGTTCACCGGCTTCCAGGGGTCGCCCTGCGGATCCGGGAAACGGACGAAGATGCCGGAGTTGGACTCTGCCTTCTCCGCCTTCCAATCCACGCGCAGGATGAAGTCCTTGAACGGCCGTTCCGCATACCAGAACAGCCCCATTCCCCCTTCGGAGAGTAGTGACCCGTCCGGTTGCTGGACAAACCGTCCAGGGCCGGCCTGTTTCCACCGGGACGTATCTCGCCCATCATATAGCAGGATAAATCCCTTTTCCAGAGCGGGCCAGTCCACCGGCCCACCCGGTGAAGTCCGGGCCGCCGGACGGCCCATTGCCCAGCCCGCCACTGCCGCCAGGACCACCGCCGCGCCGCAGACCGCGCCGATCGTCAGCTTCTTGCACTTGCTCATCTCCGCATTCCTCGCCTTTCATCGAAGGGGAAGATCTGCCATTTTGCCAGCACAGATCCTCCCCTTCCAGGATCTCTGAGCTTCCGCCTTCCGGAATTCAAGGGTTCCCCGGAATGCGCAGTCTCTCCTTCCGTAAGGCGATCACGGGCGCCAGTGAACGTGGTCCCACGGGGCCCACAGCGATGCCTTCATCTCCTCCTGGCGGATATGGCGTGCGTGGCCATCCAGATAGGCTGCGTTGGCCCCCCCGTTGTGCTGATAGCGCAGTCGCTCCTCGGGCTGCCCGGGGGTCACATGTTCCGGCTTCCAAATGTGACTGCCATTGAACCCCTCGGCCACCACGATGATGCTGGATGGACCATACGACAGCCCATCTCTGGCGGAGCCGCTGAAGCCGCTCTCGGGCGCACCGTCCAGAGTCTCGTTCCAGACGTACGTACCGCGGATGCCCGCCCGCTCGAAGGGGATGGACGGGTCCGGTGGGCGCTCCCAGTCCAACAATCCGGTGGGCATTGGAGTGGGTCTCCACCCCGGACAGATGAACACGTCATCCGCCTTCGTGTAAGGATGCAGAATGACCCACCAGTATCCGCCGCTCTCCGGGATGTCGTCGCGGCAGACCGGGACGCGGCTCTTGTGATCCGACGTGTACATCTGCACCGCCCGCGCGATCTGCCCCATATTGGACAGACAGCCGGTCTGAATGGCCCGGCTTCTCGCCCGTGCGAACACCGGGAACAGCACAGCAGCCAGGATGGCGATGATGGCGATCACCACCAGAAGCTCGATGAGTGTGAAACCCCGCCGCCCGCGCGCGGGGCGGGAGCGGGGGTGGAAATCCGTACGTTTCACTGGAAATCCTCCGTTTCGAAGTCCGTATTGTCGAAGCGCAATGACCGTGAACGGACTTCAGAGGGGAGGAGCGCGGAGAGAGCAGGGACGCAGGTTGCCACTGGAGGCCGGTGGAGCTTCGCCGGACAGCAGCAGCCCGGACGGACAGGCACGCGCCGGGCGGCAATCATCTAGCGGGACGGCCGCCAGAGATGGCGGAACATTCGAGAGGCGCAGAGGCTCGCCGTTGCGCTCCGGAGCTTCGCAGCAGGCGCAAGGGTTGTCCTCTGCAGGCTCACGCCCGCAACAGGCATCCGCCGCCAGCCCGGGCAGGATACATCCGGCGCAAAAAGAACCGTCGTCCGCGTGCCTGGGCAGGCCGGTGGCTGCGCCAGCGATCGCAGCAACGGCGATGAAGAGGATGAGGAACAAGCTTTGCGCCGGGCGTCTCACAGATTCCAGTGTAGCACGGGCGGAGCGCTATTGCAAATGCTTCGCGTGAATGCCGGAAGATTTACGGGCGCGCGACACCCAGCCCGGAGCTGCGCAGATACTGCTGACTGATCAGCGCGATGATCATGACCAGCCAGAACATCTGGTAGGCGAACTCCTTGTTCTTCACGGCTCGCGCGAACGAGAACGCATGACGCAGCTGGCTGCCTGGCCAGCGCCACGTAATGAAGCGTCCCACCCGGGACATATACTCCCGGAACTGCTCGCCGTGCTCCATCTGCAGAACCTCTTCCTCCCAGCGCACCTGCGAGCCGTAGCAGATGGCGAATGTCACCACAAAGAAGATCAGAAGCGGAAGGCTGTGCACAAAAATCGCCACTCCCACTCCGCCGATGAAAGTACCCAGGTAAAGAGGATTCCGTGACAGAGCGTAGGGGCCGGTGGTGATCAGCTCCGTTGTCTTGATGAGGGATCCGGCGCTCCAGATGCGGATGAAGCTGCCCAGCGCCACCAGTCCCAGCGCCCACCAGTGGAAGTTCCCGTCGTTCACCAGGAACGCCATCAGGATGAACAGATAGTTCGCCGGCAACCGCATCCGGGCGGCCAGCGGCAGGCGAGGATGCTTCTTGGGGGCGGCTGTCGT
>JBBFLP010000071.1:7385-12435 GCA_037478975.1 Armatimonadota bacterium | reverse complement strand
CCGCGAACGCCCTGCCGCTTCCTCCAGCGCCGGCCACAGGAACGCCGCGTTGAACGCGTAGAGTCCGCCGTTCACCTCGCGGATGGCGCGCAGAGCGGTGTCCGCGTCGCGCTCCTCCACGATACCGCTGACAGGACCGCCGGCTTCCTTCCTGATGATGCGCCCGTACCCGGAGGGATTGTCCAGAATCGCCGAGACCAGAGTGATGGCCGCCTCCCGCTCGCGATGGGTCTGCATCAGACGCCGGACGCTCTGGAGAGTGAAAAGCGGGCTGTCTCCGCACGCGACAAGCACATCCCGCCGGGTCTCGCGCAGAAGCGGGGCCGCCCACAGGACCGCATCCCCGCTGCCCCTGGGCTCAGGCTGGAGAGCGAAAAGCACATCAGCACCCAGCGCGCGCCGGACCTGCTCAACGGTCTGCGGTGAGACCACGACGCACAAGGGGCTGACTCCGGCGGAGAGGAGCAGTGAGCAGACCCTTTCCACCATGGGACGCCCCGCCACCGGCAGGAGCACTTTGGGAACCTCTCCGCCCATCCTGCTGCCGCGCCCTGCGGCGAGCACGGCAGCGGAGAATCCGGCCGGAAAACCCTCACTGCTGCACCCAGTCACGAATCGCATTATGGCACGCCCTCGACTTCGGGGCAACCACGCCGCTCCCCGCTCAACGATGGCAGCGCAATACCGGTACTCCTTCCAGCCCCTCCCTGCACAGAGGCGTGGCACAACGTAAGTGACAACAGAAAAGCGTTCCGACACACTCCGAACCGGCACGAGAGCCGGCCAGCCCGAACCCGAGCAATCATCCTGAGTCCCTCCGGGCGGCCCTCTCCGGCCCCGGCCAGAGAGCGGATGGTTTTTCGCGGTCAACGCAAGGCTTCCCGTAAGCACGCGCGGGACATCACGACCACCGATCCTCGAAACCACCTCGACTCTGACCTCTAGACAGACTGCCAGGCTGCCGGCCCGGAGCCCCGGAGTCCCGATGGTTCTGTCCGCCCTGACTACGCCACCTTGAGGGCAGACGGCCGCGGCCGCTCCGCCGGGTCCGGCAGCCTGGACCCTCCTCCCGGAGGTGCAGGAACCATGCACATTTCTGAAGCACGCGAGTTCGTCGGAAAGAACTGCAGCGTCACGTGGATGGACCGCTTCGGACGAGAGCAGACCACCATCTTACGTGTGAATGACCTGACGTTCATCCCGCTTTACGGCGCCTACCTCGTCGGCGACGGCGAAGAGCTGAACCTGGATAAGGTTACCCGCATCCAGACTGTGGAGTAAGACGGGACACTGGAAGGTCGCCAGGCCCTTCGAGGCAGCATCGCAAGGACAGGCGGGCCGAGCGTCCCCGGCCAGCCCCGCGACGATCGTGGTTGGTAGAGTCCTTTTCCGGGGCTGAGCACGCGAGCGAAAAGGAGGTTAGCGAAACAGGAGACGGTACGCCGGGGCGCTGACGGCGCCCGCCAAGGCGATTGCAGTTTCATCCCACGACAGCGCGGCTAGAGAGAGCGGACTGTGTTTGGGCGACCGCTCTCTCCTCCTTCCCACTCAGGGCCCCGCTCCTTTGCGGTAGCGGGGCCCCGGGCTTTTATTCCCTCAGTAAGAGAAGCGCGTCAGGCGCACCTTCCCGCGGAACACCCAGTAGATGGCGGTGGTGTAAGCCAGAACGAATGGCATGCCCATGAAAGCGATATTGCGCATGATAGCCAGCGTCTTCTGTGACGATGCCGCGTTATACACTGTCAGACTGAACTTCTCCGGATCTATGCTGGACGTCACAAGGTTCGGGAACAGGGCGAACCCGAAGAGGAATATCAGTGCCGCAATGGTGCACGCCGACGAGATGAACGCCTGGCCGGGCATCCCTTTGTAGATGGAGCGGGGGATATTGGCCACCGCCAGGACGTTCAGCACCACAAGCCCCCACACCCAGGGATATTTCTCGAAGTTGCGGATGGCGCCAGGGACGGCGACCAGCGTGAAGATGGTGGTCAGGATGTAAAAGACCAGGAACACGCCAAACGTCCCCCAGATCCAGTGCCGGACCTTCTCCTGCAGCTCACCCTCCGTCTTCAGGTACAGGTAGATGGAGCCGTGCATGCAGAACATCACCAGCGTCATGGCTCCCACCAGAAGCGGGTACGGCCGCAGCAGATCGAAGAACGTGCCCTGATACTCTCCTCCCGGACCGATCGGGATGCCCTGCATCATGTTCCCCACGGCCACTCCGAAGAGAATGGCTGCAACGGCGCTGGCAAGGAAGAATGCCCCGTCCCAGAAGGATCTCCATACACGGGATTCGCGCTTGCTGCGGAACTCAATGGCCACCGCCCGGAAGATGAGGGCGAACAGCAACAACATGAAGGCCAGATAGAAGCCCGAGAACGCCGCCGCGTAGGCCGCCGGAAAGGCGGCAAAGAGCGCACCTCCAAACGTCACCAGCCACACCTCGTTGCCGTCCCACACCGGGCCGATGGAGTTCAGGAAGATGCGCCTCTCATAGTCCCCCTTCGCGAACAGGTGGAGAGATCCCACCCCGAGATCGAAGCCATCCAGGATGGCGTATCCCGTCAGCAGCACGCCGAGCAGAATGAACCAGAAAACGTTCAGATCTATCATCTCTGGCTGCCCTCCTCCTCTTCCTCCGCGGTGGCGGTAAGCGACCCTTCCTCGGCCTTCAGGATGGCTTCCCGGATGCCGGCAAGCCCCTCTTTCGCGGCGGCTCCGGTGGCATCCGCCTCATCCGGTCCGTGCTGGATCTTGTCGTTCATCACGTAGATCCAGACAGCAGCAAGAAGCAGATAGATGAGCAAGAACATCCCGATGGAAGTGGCCACATGACCGCCGGGAACGCTCTGAGAGTAGGCCTCGCTGGTCCGCAACAGACCGTAGACGATCCACGGCTGCCGCCCCACCTCCGCCGCCATCCATCCGAGCTGGTTCGAGATGTACGGTCCGATGACGGAGAACACGAACACCCACAGCAGCCACCGGGTCTGGAACAGGGTGCCACGCTTATACATCACGGCCGCCACAACCGTCAGCAGAATGAAGTACAGGCCCAGCCCCACCATCACATGATAGGAGACAAAGGACAGCGCCACGGGAGGCCAGTCCTGCTCAGGGAACTGATCTAATCCCTTCACTGGCTTGCTGCTGTCCATATGGACCAGCCAGCTCAACAGTCCCGGGATGGCGACAGAATACCGGACCGTCTTTTCCTTCTGATCAGGAAGTCCGATGATGTGCAGCGGGGCTCCGCCCTCACCCGTCTCAAAATGGCCCTCGAAGGCCGCGAGTTTCGCAGGCTGATGTTCGGCCACCTTCACAGCGTGGTAGTGGCCGGTCACAAGCTGGGCGACTGAGGACACCAGCGCCAGAGCCAGAGCAACCGCAAAGGATTTCTTAGCCATCTCCACGTGCCGGCCCCGCAGGATGTAGTACGCCGTGATGCTCATCACGACGAACGCCCCGAGGATGAAAGCGCCGATCAAAACGTGCGACAGCCGGATCATACTGGACGGATTGAAGACCACCGCCCAGAAGTCCGTGATCTCGGCCCGCAGCGCTCCCTGATGCTCCACCAGATGGAAACCCGCAGGAGTCTGTTGCCAGGAGTTAGCCACGACGATCCAGATGGCGGAGAAGATGGAGCCAAGCGAGACCATCACCGTGGAAAAAAAGTGCACCCGCGGAGATACCCGATCCCACCCGAACACGAGCACGGCAAGGAAGCCGGACTCAAGGAAGAAAGCGAAGATGCCTTCCGCCGCCAGAGCCGATCCGAAGACGTCTCCCACGAAGCGCGAATAGGTAGCCCAGTTCGTGCCGAACTGGAACTCCATCACGATGCCGGAGGCGACACCCAGCGCGAAGTTGATGGCGAAGATCCGCGTCCAGAACTTGGCCATCACTTCATACTGGATATCCTTCGTGCGCAGGTACTGCCACTCCGTGAACACCATGATCACGCCCAGGCCGATGGTGAGCGGCGGGAACAGGTAGTGGAACGCGACAGTCAGCGCAAACTGAATGCGCGAAAGAAGCAGAGGGTCAAAGTCCAACGCGCGTCTACCCCTTTCTCAACACAAAAGCTTCCGGCGGAGCGGCGCCGGGCGGTGGAATTCCCACGGCCGGGCAAACTTTCGACGTTGCCCCGGAACATCCCTCCGCGTGTCCACTGGACATGCAAAAAGGCCGGCTCCGTGGGAGCCGGCCCGAAACCCCGGGGTTGAACGCAGGGGCGTCAATAAGTCATGGTCTCTCCCACTCTCAGGATGGCAGCATTCCGGCCCGCCGCCTGTACCTTGCTGACGAACTCGGACGGGTCCGCCTTGATCAGGTCAAAAGTGTTGTAGTGCATCGGCACTGCGAGCTTCGGCTGCAACAGCTCCACAGCTTTGACGGCGTCGTCAATCCCCATGGTGAAGTTGTCGCCGATTGGCAGCAGGGCGAGATCTATCGGGTGCATTTCGCCGATGAGCTTCATATCCAGGAACAGCCCCGTATCGCCGGCGTGATAGAGCGTACGCCCGTCAGCCATCACCAGCAGACCACAGGGCGGGCCAAGCGAAAGGAACCCGGAAGGAGTCTCCACGGTGTTCCCGTGGTGGGCAATGGTCAACTTCACTCGCCCGAAGTCGAAATCGTGCGCGCCGCCGATGTGCATCGGATGCGCCTTGGCTCCCTGCCGCTGACAGTAGCCGGCCAGCTCAAACGTGCTGACCACAGTGGCGCCGGAGCGCTTTGCAATCTCCAGCCCGTCGCCCAGATGGTCACCATGCCCGTGGGTGATAAGCACGTAGTCCACCTTCAGGTCTTCCGGGTTTACGGAAGCGAAGGGGTTCCCGGTAATGAACGGGTCAATGGCGATCCTGTGCCGCTCCGTCTCGATGACGAACGCGTCGTGCCCGTAGTATGTCAGTTTCGGCATCTCTGGCTCCTCCTCTTCGGTCCGCGCCCCTTCAATGACGTTCTACGCCACGCGCAACCGCTCCTTCTCCTTCAAATATTCGAGGATAGCTTCATCATCGTCGGCGATGACCGTTTC
>JBBFLP010000071.1:6165-7285 GCA_037478975.1 Armatimonadota bacterium | reverse complement strand
CGGCACCGGGATCTTACCGCTGCCAAACGGCGTGTCTATCACATAGGTGGGACAGGCCAGACCGCTCAGCGTGGAGCGCAGCCGCGTCATGATCTCGCGCTCCTTTTCAAAATCTGCCCGGAAGTGGCTGACCCCCTCCACGGGATCGCAGCGGTAGATGTAATATGGCCGCACGCCCATTTCATACAGCGTGGTGAACAGCTCGTAAAGGGTCTCGTAGTCGTCGTTCACACCCTTGAGAAACACGGACTGGCTGTAAAGCTGCCCGCCCGTGGTCTTCAGCTTCTGCACGGCCTCCCTGACTTCAGGCGTGATCTCCGCAGGATGCTCGAAGTTCAGTCCGATATACAGCGTCTGCGGCAGACGCTTCAAGATCTCTATCTTCTCATCCGTCACCAGCAGCGGATCCGTGACCGGGACGCGCGTGCCGATCCGGACAACTTTCAGGCTCTCGATGGAGGACAGGGTCTCGATCACGTACGAGAAAAGCTCCGTCGAGACGAAGAGAGGATCACCACCAGAAAGAATGGCATCCCGGATCTCCGGATGCTCCGTCAGGTAGCGTTTCCACTCGTCCACATCCGGCTTGCGAATGCGGCCGCGCTCCACGTGCGAGACCATCCGTTTGCGCGTGCAGAAGCGGCAGTATGTGGCGCACTGAGCAGTCAAGAGAAGCAGCGCACGGTTCGGGTATTTGTGGACCAGGCCGCGGACGGCCATATGCTCATCTTCCATGAGCGGATCCGCGGCTTCGTGATCGAGGGTGATCAGCTCCTGGTCGTCCCAGACGAACTGCCGCGCGATGGCGGGCTCGCTCGCGACAAGGTTCTCAATATACCGGGACCGCCGTTCCAGCAGCCGGGAATCGTCGTCATCCATCCTGAACACCGCTGTCTCCTCCTTCCGAGCAGACCGTCATCACCGCGTCCTTCATGCCGTGGATCAGCTTCTTCTCATCAGAGCAGACGGTGGCCAGCACACCTGCAAGCTCAACCTGCCCATCCGAGACATAGTAATACGGACAGAGCCTCGTCCGCCCGCCGAGCAGCCCGGCGCGCCCCTGGCGGGGGTCATAATACGGAACCTCAACGCGCCGCCCCTCCCGGAATTCCTGCAGCAC
>JBBFLP010000071.1:0-6065 GCA_037478975.1 Armatimonadota bacterium | reverse complement strand
GGATGATGCAGAAGCGCAAGCGCCAGTTTCTCCTCCAGGAATGGCTTGAGCGGAGGGGATATCCGGACCTTCCGCTTCCGGGCGGCATAGACAATCAACTCGGACTTGGGCACGTTGCGAAGATCGAACAGCTCAAAAAACCGCCACACCAGGTCCACGCGTTGCCGGGAACGTTCCCGCGTAAGCCACAGTCCATCTTCATCGAATATCAGCTCAGCGGGATGCACGCAGGTGGCATCCAGGCCTGCCTCTCTGAGCGCCGCCGCCATCCAGCGCATTTCGGGCCGGTAATCGTCGGATTCGTCCGAGACCACGATCGCAACGACAGGATCCGGCACACCGGAAAAGGAGCGCAGGGCGCCTGCAAAACACGAGGGAATACCGTCTGCGCCGCCCAGAACCTGAAATCCCGCATCAGCATAGGCCCGCGCCATCGCGGCCGTGTGTCCGGCTCCGCCGGGCACGGAGTCCAGCTCCGTAATCCACATCTGGCCGCGGCCCAGCATCAGATCCGGCCGGATGAGAAGGGGTAGATGTTGCTTGAAGTGCCCCATCCGGGCCGTCTCCAGCAACCAGTCCGGTTTACCCCGGTCCAGCCATGCCTTCGCCCAGTCGTAGCCCTTGCCAAACCATAGTCGGTTCAACGCGCGGTAGAAGGATAACAGCGCAGGGCCCAGATCGCGCAAGAGCGCGGTTTCCTGGGGAGAGAGCCTGAAGGGAACCGGTGAAACTAGATGCCCCGGTTCATCAGCCTTCCAGATTCCTCCGCGGGAAAGAGCGCAAGCAACATCTTCCGCCGCAGACGGTATCTCTGGTGCTGGGTTCTTCACTGCGCAGGCGGAAGGACCGGCTCCACCCTGTTGGATGGATGCGGATCGGCTGTCCCGGTTATGGTTCTCTTCAGACATATGATACAGAAGAGCCGCCAGCGCCGGGGCGCGGGCTATCCCGGCCCCGCTCCGGCTGCATTCAAACCGGCCAGCTCACACCACCTGTGGCAACGCTCTGCGGCGATGCAGAGTTCCTCCTGAGTCAAACTGTCCCGTCCGGCAGACGCTCCGAAGCAATCCGCAAGGCGGTCCGCCAGGGCCTCCTCCAGCGCCGGCATGGCCCGAAGCCAGAGATGCCCCTGATACAACACCGCCCCTCTTGTGTGCCACTGGGCTCCCCCGGCCAGTTTGGTGCCCGCAGGAGAGATAACATCGCCTGCCACAATGGAAGACTGGCACATCACTCCTGCCGGATTTTCTCCGCACTCCGCCTGCAGGCAGCTTATCCCGCAATCCATTAGGGCATCCCGGATCGCCCGGTGGATGCGGCAGTAGGACTCCCGGAGCCCTCCCAACAGTGCGGAGGCAGAGCGTGGCCACGCTAGAGAAAGCGACATTTCGTCGCCGTGGAAAACCACGCCGCCTCCTGTGGGACGCCGCACCAGACGCGCGCCGCCGAACAATACCGCCGCAGCCGTACCCTGTTCGGCCGGAAGAGTCCTGCCCACTGTAACCGTGGGTTCGGACCAACGGAAAAAGCGAAGCTGAACCTGACCCTCCCGCGCAGCCCGCTCCGTCAGGACGACATCCACCTCCATGTTCATCTCACCGCTCATGGGTGAGGTTGAGACCACTCTTATCTCCACAGACTTACTCCATTGCGCCATTCACGGGCATCGTCAGAACTGGACGGCGCGCCGCAGAGACCTCGTCCAGCCGCCCCACGGGCGTGGAATGAGGCGCGCCCCGCACTACGTCCGGACACTCATCTATCTCGCGATCTATCGCCAGAAGCGCGTCCACGAAGGCATCCAGCGTGGTCTTGCTTTCCGTCTCCGTGGGCTCGATCATCAGCGCCTCTTCGACAATCAGAGGGAAATACACCGTGGGCGGGTGGAATCCGTAATCCAGAAGCCGTTTCGCGATATCCAGCGCCCGCGCCCCTCGCTTCTTTTGACTCTTCGCGGAGAGGACGCACTCGTGCATGCACGGTTCGTCCACGTGCGGAGCGAATGTCTCCCGCAACCGGCTACGAAGATAGTTGGCATTGAGGATAGCCGTCAGGCTGTTCTCACGCAGTCCGCGCCCACCCAGAGCGCGGAGGTAAGCGTAAGCCCGGATCAGCACTCCGGTGCTTCCGAAGAAGGAGCGAAGTTGTCCCACCGACCTCTCCGGCCGCCGCAGCCGGAAGCCGTTGTCTACACCTTTTTCGACGACCCACCCCGGCAAGAAGTCCGCCAGGCGCTCGGTCACACCCACCGGACCCGCGCCCGGTCCCCCACCCCCGTGCGGCGTAGAGAGCGTCTTATGCGTATTCACGTGCACAATATCGAAGCCCAGGTCGCCGGGGCGGACGATGCCTGCCAGCGCATTCAGGTTGGCACCATCCAGATACAGCAGCGCTCCGACGTCGTGGACGATCTCCGCAATCTCCAGGATGCCGTCCTCGAACAGCCCCAAAGTGTTCGGGTTGGTCAGCATGAACAGCGCCACATCGCCGTCCATCACTTCCCGCAAGGCTGAAGGGCTGGTGCGGCCCCGCCCATCGGAGCGCACGGTCACCACCTGATACCCGCCCAGCCGGGCCGACGCGGGATTGGTGCCGTGCGCCGAATCCGGGATGACCACCTTACTGCGCCGCTCTCCACGCGCCTCGTGCCAGGCCCGCGCGACAAGGATCCCGGCGAACTCACCCTGCGCCCCCGCCGCCGGATGCAGCGTAAAGGCGTGCATTCCGCACAGCTCACAAAGCATCTGCTGAAGCCCGTGCAACAGCTCCAGCGTCCCCTGAGAGCATTCCGTAGGCGCGTACGGATGCAGGTCAAAGGCTGGAAGCCGCGCGCATTTTTCGGTGACGCGCGGATTGTATTTCATTGTGCAGGATCCCAGCGGATAGAAGGTGGTGTCTATGCACATATTCAGCGCTGAGATCCGCGTGAAGTGGCGGACCACATCAAGCTCGGTCACTTCCGGAAGCTCAGCCGGCTCCGCCCGCACCTGTCCGGCCGGGAGCATCTCTTCCAGCGGAGCATCCTCCACATCAAGCGCGGGGAGCTGCCAACCGCGCCTGCCCGGCTGTGAGATCTCGAAGATCAGCGGAATATCCGTCACTGCAGCGCATCCTCCAGAGCCGCCCTCAGAGCTTCCACGTCCTCCCGGGTCTTCGTCTCTGTCACACATACCATCAGGCAATCGGCCATGTCCGGCCAGAAACGCCCCAGGTCCAGGCCGGGCCAGATGCCACTGCGCTCCCGGACGTGACGGCAGACATCCCTGGCCTTGCGCGGAAGACGAAGAACGAACTCATTGAAATAGGGTCCGTCGAAGGCGAGCCTGACCCCCGGAATCTCCTGGAGCCGCTCAGCAGCCCGGTGAGCCCGTACGACGTTGTGGCGGGCAACCTCCCGCAGCCCGTGTTTGCCCAGCGCACAGAGATAGATCGTGGCAGCCAGAGCTACGAGCGCCTGATTCGTGCAGATGTTGCTGGTGGCGCGCTCGCGTCGGATGTGCTGTTCACGCGTTTGAAGCGTTAGCGTGAAACCCCTGCGTCCCTGCGCATCCCGGGCCATCCCGACCAGCCTCCCCGGCATCTGCCGGACCAGCGGCTCCCTCACCGCCATATAGCCTGCATACGGACCGCCGAAGCTCAGAGGAATACCCAGCGGCTGCACATCCCCGACAGCGATATCCGCCCCGCATTCGCCGGGGCTGGCAAGGATTCCCAGCGCCAGCGGATTACACGCGGCAACGAAGAGCGATCCGGCGGCGTGCGCGGCCTCAGCGGCGGCCCTCAGATCTTCCAGCTGCCCCAGAAAATTGGGCTGCTGTATCAGGAAGCAGGCCACGTTCCCATCGAGGCACGCTTCCACCTGACCCAGGGGAGTCCGGCCGTATTCGGACGCCGCGATCCTGATCTCCGCGCCGACACCGGAGAGGTAAGTCCTGAGGACACACAACCATTCCGGGTGCATCGCCCCGGAGACAACGACGGCGGTGCGCCCTGTGTACCGGATCGCGAGGAGCGCTGCCTCCGCAGCCGCGGAAGCGCCGTCATACATGGAGGAGTTGGCCACGTCCAGACCGGTCAGCCGGGCGATCAGCGTCTGGAACTCGAACCCTGCAATGAGTGTCCCCTGGCTGACCTCGGGCTGGTAGGGAGTATAAGTTGTGCTGAACTCTCCGCGGGAGATCAGCGCTTCCACCACAGCCGGAGCCGCGTGTTCATACGCCCCTGCCCCGATGAAGCACTTTCCAGGCCCGGCTGGACGGTTGCGCTGCGCCAGATCTGATACGTGGCGCAGCAGTGACGCTTCATCCAGACCATCCGGGATACCCGGAAGCCCCTCCACGCAACGGGGTATGGCCGCCAGCAGCGCCTCCACGGAATCCACGCCGATGGCGGCCAGCATCTGCCGCCGCTCGTCAGGAGAACTTCCGGTCCAGTCCAACGCCCGTCACTCCTCCTCGGCGATCAGCTCTTCGTATTCGGATTCATCCATCAGCGCGTCAATCTCGGAGGGGTCGGACATCTCGATGGCCACCAGCCACCCCTCGCCGTAAGGGGAGGTATTGACGATAGACGGGTCTTCGACGACTGACTCGTTGACCCGTACGATCTTGCCCCCCACCGGCGCAAAGATGCTGAACGTGGACTTCACGGAATCCACAAGCGCGATTTCGTCCCCCGCCTTCACCGTTTTGCCTTCGGCCGGCAGTTCCACCGCCGTGATGTCCGTGATCTGCTCCTGGGCATGGTCCGTGATGCCCACGTAGGCCAGCCCCTCGCGCACCTGCACCCACTCGTGCGATTCGGTGAACCTGTAGTCCGAAAGATCCATGTGTCGTCTGCGTCCTTTCTGCGCCGGCGTATGTGATCCCGGGGGATAGCTCAGTCCCCTCGCGCCGGTCGGTAAAACGGCAGTGCGGCCTGCTGTGCCGGGATCAGTCTCTCCCGCACCTCCACCTCAAACTCGCCCCGGGCATCTGAGGCAATCAAAGCAAGACAGACGGGCCGCTCAAGTGAAGGCGAGAACGTGCCGCTGGTCACCCGGCCCACTACCTCTCCACCGCAAAGCACCCGGCATCCCTCCCGGGGAGTAATCCTGCCCTCCGGCAGCAGACCGGCCAGAATCCGCAGCGGCCCGGCCTCCTTTTCGCGCCGCAGAGCCTCGCTCCCGGGAAACTCCACGCCCTTATCCAGCTTCACAGCCCATCCGTAGCCGATCTCAAAGGGAGAGGTGGTCTCGTCCAGCTCGTGACCGTAAAGAGGATATCCCATCTCCATCCGCAGCGTGTCCCGGGCTCCCAGACCGCACAGCGCCAAGTTTGAGGACTCGCCTGAGGCCGTCAAAGCGCGCCAGACGCTCTCTGCGTGCCCACCGTGGAAGAAGATCTCGAAGCCGTCCTCTCCGGTGTAGCCCGTGCGCGATATCCATACGGGCGCACCTGCTATGACTGCCGCGGCGATGCCTCTGCGCGGGAGGTTCTCCGCTCCCGGAGCGACAGGCTGCACAATGGCTGCGGAAGCCGGTCCCTGCACGGCGAGCGCGCCGCGCTTCAGACGGACGACCACAGAAACATCCCCTGAAAGACGGGACCGAAGGTGCTCAAGCACAGCCGCCTCCCGGGAAGCATTGAACACCAGCAGGAACCGGCCGTCCGGCAGATGGAAGACGAAGCCGTCATCAACGACTCCACCGCGCTCGTTGGTCAGGAAAGTATAAATGCCTTTGCCGGGCGAAGCGAGGCGGATATCGTTCGTGATGAGACTCTGCAGCCAGCCCTCCGCCCCGGCCCCCTCGACAATGATCTGCGCCATATGGGAGATGTCGAACAGCCCGGCACGCTCCCGGACAACCCGGTGCTCGTGGACGATGGAGGTGAACATCAGGGGCAGACGCCAGCCTGCGAACTCCACCATCCTGGCGCCGGAAGCAGCGTGCACCCCGTCGAGGGGCGACAATCTCACCGTCTGCCCATCCTGCATATGACTCCCGATCTGCGAAGCAGTTTCAGCTATCGTAGCCGCAATACCGGACTCGCGTCCACACTCCGGAGACGGATGTCCGCCCAGGC
>JBBFLP010000070.1:4332-12442 GCA_037478975.1 Armatimonadota bacterium | reverse complement strand
TCTCGTCCCGGCCCGACACCTCCAGACGCTGCGTCAGATCCCCCTCTCCCTCCGCTATGTCCTTCAGAGCGGAGGTGGCGGCCTCGATAGGCTTCACCACGCTCATCGCGATGAACACGCCCAGGGCGATGGCGACCGCGACGCCGAAGAGCATCAAGACCACACCTGTGCGAACGGCGGAAGCCATTGACGCGTCCATGGCAGCGGTCGCGGCGGCCACGTCCTCGTTCTCAGCCTTGACCAGCTCCTCCAGCTTGTCGGAGACAGCCAGAGCCGACTGGCGCGTGTCCATGCTGGCCTTGAACACGGCTGCGTCCAACTTCTCGATCGCCTCGCTTTTGAGGGAAGCGCCGCCTGCCACCAGCCGGTCCTTTTCCCGCGAGAGGGAGACGACCTGTTCGTGCTTGGACTTCCACTCGGCCCATATCGGGCGGAATTCTTCCAGCCGCTTCTTCGCCTCCTCGCTCATCTCAAGCGATTCGAGCGTCTTCCATGACTCGTTCGCCACGTCCCAGTAGCGGTTGATGAAGCGGTATTGAGCCTGGCGGACGTCCGGGGCCATCATCCTGCGGTTGACGAGACCCCGTTCCGCCACCCAGATGCCGTACATCGCAGTCTGGAGACGGCTGAAGGCTTCCACGGACGGCAGGTGGACTTCCGCCACCCGGTCGTATTCCTGCTTGGCAAAGTTCAGACCAGCGATGCCCCTCCATCCGATCAGACCGGCGATGAAGGCCACCACCAGGAACGCCCCGATGAGCCGGGGTTTGATGCGGATCTGCTCCAGTTTCATAAGCCAAAGACCCCCTGAAAACGGCGGTTTTGTGGACCGATCCGGCCCACCTCTCCCGCTCACCCGCGCGCAGACACGCTTATCTGGAGTCCGTCCGACGCTCCCGGTCCCACTGGCAATTGTCGGCTGTCACACTTCGCGCAATCAGGGTGAAATTGCGGCCAGTTAGACAGGAATATGCGGATAGACCTTGCTTGTGACGCAACATTTCCAGAATGCAGGGAAAATGGATTGCAGTTGCTCGTGCTTTTTCCTCACCGCCTACGGTGTTTCAGCGGCTTGCTCCGAGGGCCTCCCCCTCTATGGCAGTCGAGTAGCGTGCCGGCAGGCGCGCGTATCGAGACCTAGGTCTGCCAGCTGTGGTTTGGACTCGTCCGGCTACACGGGGCGGCGCAACCTCCGTAGGCTTCGAGCGGTCCCGGTCAAAGCTGCGGGCAGGGCAGACCGCGGAACCCCTCATTCCAACCCTCTCCCGCAGGGGATGAAGGCTTTCTCCGGTCCCGGCCCCAGGCCGTGGCCGGGCCGGGACTTCCGGACCGGCTGCTTGGGAAACTCCGCCGTCAGGCTTGGCGGCAAAGCGTCCCGGTAGGTGGCACAATTCAAAGGAACCCCTCCCGCCAGGCGGGTAGGGGTTCCTTCCCGGTTGCTATGTTAGACCTGTCAGGCCCCGGCGCGCGGCTACTCGTCCAGCAGTCCGTGCCTGAGGCCCAGCGGCAGAGGGGCGGGCCGCTCGCACGTGCTCTGCAGCTCGATATGCCGCCCCTGGTCGCTTGAGTCGTGGAAGGCGTGCATCACGTCCAGCACGTGATATGCCAGGTCTCCGTTCGTCCGGTGCGGGCGGCCGGATCGCAGGGCATAGGCCATGTCCGCCACACCGATCCCCCGCGAGTTCTCGGCGTATCCGTGCGACAGCGGCATCAGAGACCATTCGCCCGCGCCTGCCCGACGCAGCTTCACCGGTCCGCCGAATCCGTTCGGATCGGGCACGCTCAGCGTCCCTTCCGTTCCGTACACCTCGATGCGCGGAAGCTCTGCCGCCCAGACATCGAAGCTGGTGATAATGGTCCCGATGGCGCCGCAGGCGAAGTCCATCAGCCCGGCCACGTGGGTGGGGACCTCCACCTTCACCCGCGTGCCGTATTTCGGCTGGCTGGTGATGATGCGCTCGGGGCGCGTGATCCGTGTCGCTCCGCACACCCGCTTCACGGGGCCCAGCAAGTTCACCAGCGCCGTCAGATAATAGGGTCCCATGTCGAACATCGGACCGCCGCCCACCTGATAGTAGAACTCCGGCGCGGGATGCCAGCTCTCGTGTCCGGGGCACATCATGAAGGCGGTGGCTCCCACGGGCTCGCCGATCCAGCCTTCGTCAATCAGCTTGCGGCAGGTCTGGATGCCCGCGCCCAGGAAGGTATCGGGAGCGCACCCCACCCGGACGCCCCTGGCCTTCGCCGTGTCCAGCAGCTTGCGTCCTTCTTCGCGGGTGATGGTCAGAGGCTTCTCGTTGTAGGCGCTTTTACCCGCCTCCACCGCCTTCTGCGCGACCTCTGCGTGCACCTTCGGGATGGTCAGGTTGACCACGATCTCGATCTCCGGGTCCGCCAGAAGCTCCTCCGGACTGCAGGCCTTCGGGATGCCGTGCTGCTCGGCGGCCGCCTTCGCCCGTTCGGGAATGATGTCCGCGCAGGCCACGATGTCCAGGATCTCAAAGGTCTTGCCCGCCTGGAAGTAGATACCGCTGATGTTGCCGCATCCGATGATGCCGATCTTCGCAGGTGTGATTGCCATCCTTGTCCTCTTTTCTGACTCTTCTTGTGCGCGGGGTTCAGCCTTCGCGGCTGGCCCAGAGCATGCCGCGCACCATAATCTCCCTCGCCTCGGGAACTTCGAAGTCCTTCGCGACGTGCCCCAGCGAGCTGTAGAACACGCGTCCTTCGCCGTACTTGCGCTTCCAGACCACCGGCATCACGCATCCTTCGATCCAGGGCGCATGCTCTCCGGAGAATGTGGTGGTGGCCAGAACCTCGTTGGAGGGATCCACGTGCATGTAATACTGCTCGCTGTGCATAGCGAAATCCGTGAGTCCCTGGACGATGGGATCATCCGGGCGCACGATGTTCACGGTGTAGTCAATGATGCCGCCCGGATGGGCCACCCACTGACCGCCGACCATGAACTGATACTCCGTGTTGTTACGGAAGGAATCACCCATCCCTCCGTGCCACCCCGCAATGCCCACGCCTGAGCGGACGGCGTTCAGCAGGCCCGCCTCTTGCTCGCCCTCGATGGTCCCCATCGTCCAGACGGGGACGATCAGGCAGAGCGAACCCATCAGGTCCGCGTCCTTGTAGCTGTCCAGCGTGTCCGAGATGACCACCTCGAAACCCTTCTCCTGAAGGATGGGCGCGAAGATGTCCACGCACTGCTTCGGCTCGTGGCCGTCCCATCCGCCCCAGACCATCAGCGCTTTTCTCATGATCTCTGGAATCCTCCGTTTCCCGCGCAGCAGGGAATAAAGCCCCGTACTCAGGCAGCCGGGACCTCACGCATGAAAGCACAAAGCGCGGGACGCATGCGCCTGTTGCGGCCGGTTTTTTGAGGTTATTTGCGGATGGGGGGCGGTCAGGCGGCTCAGGGCTCCGGCTGGCCGCGGAGCCGGGAGTAGATCACCTGGTTGTCATACGTGCGGCCTACCCCATCGTACGGACAGTGAAAGAACCCCTGAGACATCCAGAATGCCGGCGGTCTTCTGGACTCGTCTACTCCGTTCAGCGCCGAATGGAGGTGCAGCAGCGCCAGAGGGAGGGCATCATCGAACTTGCAGTTCACGTGGTCCGGGCTTTGCACCACGAAGCCCTTGTGGAAACGGGCTTCCAGGGCGTTGTCACCGACCCGCTCCGCCAGCTTCAGATAAGCCTGCTCTCCGCTGCCCCGCCAAAGCTCCAGCGCTCCCATCAGGATCAGCGGATCGCTCAGCGTGGTGGTCATGGCCAGATCCGGTCCCGGCTTCTCGCCGATGTCACCCAGCCCCAGTCCTTTGCCGATGCTTCGCGCCATCCGCCACATCAGAGGATCTTTGCTCATACGGTAGGCCAGGGCGTACGCGTAGAAGTAGCGTGAGTCCGCGACCTTCGGACTCAGCCACCGGGCCTCCACGTATCCGTCATTGATCCGGTCGGCCGGGCTGAGCGGGGTGCCATCTATAAGCGTCGCGGTGAAGGTATTGGTGGCCTCATCGTAGCCGTGCTTCGCCCGGGCTGTGAGATCTTCCAGCGCCCACTGCACGAAGCGTGTGCCTCTGGATCCCAGCTCCTGGCCCATCTGCAGCATACAGGCGGCGGTATGGGTGTAGCGCACGCCGTAGATGTCCGTGACGGTGGCCTCGGTGAAGCGCCCTCCGAACTGAGGGAATTGCTGAGCCATCCGGCATTCCTTCAGCGTGGTGAAGTTGGCCGCCCCGAGTCCCGTCTCAGGGTGGCGGGCCTCCATAAAACGGCCCATCAGCCGTTCTGCCCACGTAAGGGCCTCTTCTTCCCCTCCCAGGTAATAGAGCATCGCAGCGGCCAGGGCGAAGTCGCTGGCGCTGTGGATGAACGTCAGTCCCTCGCCTCCGAAAGGCACCTTCCCGCCTTTGAACTCGTGCGCCTTCCAGGGTCTTCCTTTCCAGGGGCGGTATTTCGCGTGGCGATTGAAGTCCAGCGTCTCCCAGTCCAGGATGTGCCCGTTCCATACCGCCTCGATATAGCGCCGGGTCCGCTCCGGGTCCACCTGCCACATCAGCTCGTAATACGGGTAATTCCGCTTCAGCTCGTGGGTCTCGCTTTCTCCCACCAGCTGGTCGCCCAGAGCGTCATAGCAGTAGTGACCGCCCCAGTAGAGCAGCCCTCCCGGATGCTGAAGATTGTCGAATGCGTATCTGAGCGCCTCAACCGCCGCGTCGCGATAGCGGGAATCACCCGTTGCGCGCGTCAGGCCGTCCAGAGTCCGGAAGAGCGTCTGCTGAGTCGCCAGATTGCTCAGGATCCACTCTTCGCCCTCCCGCTTCCACACAGGAGGCTTGAGGGTATCCACGTTGAGCCCGTCCACGAAAAGGGGTGTCTTTTTCGGGCCATACGTGTCCCGTCCCTGCTCCAGAACCAGGTCGCCGAATGTCCGGACAGCTTTCAGGAAGCGGCCGGCATCTTTATCCTCGGCGCAGACAGCGGACGCTGCTCCGAGCAGCGCGCTCAAGAGACACACGATTGTCTTTCCTGCCAAAGGGTTTCCTTTCCGCCGCCTGCCCGGACGCCTCATTGACAGGGAGGCAGCATCCGCCGCGCTCCCCAGAACACATCCCAGTAGTAGCCGCTGAACAGAGGGGATACCGTTACGCCCACGCTCTGCCCTGCGCTGTGGATGAACTCTCCGCCTCCGAGATACATCCCGACGTGCGTGATGTGCTCACGCTTCTCGTCGTTGGCGCCGCAGAAGAAGACCAGGTCGCCCGGCCGCAGCGCATCGGCTTCCACCATCCGCGCCCGGGGATCCATTGCCTGGATGTTGGCGTCGCGCAACAGTCTGTAACCGTTGAGGTTATAGACAAGCTGGACGAATCCGCTGCAGTCCAGTCCGAAGGGAGTGGTCCCGCCCCAGAGGTAGGGCGTCCCGATGAACCGTTTCGCGGTCCGGACCAGAGCGGCGGGCGAGGGCAGCAAGTCCCTGGAAGAGGGAGGCACGTTTTGGAGGTCACGGCTGCGCACCCATACGCACCCGCCTCCCGGAAGGCGGACGCGTGTGTAGGAACCCCTCTCCTCCAGCCATTCCACGCAGGTGGAGACCACCAGCTTTGTCACGATGGGAGCCGTGGCCCGGGGCTCCTTCAGGGCATCAGTGATCAGTGCCTTAACCCGCGCGGACGGGCCTTCGCCGGGGTAGCTCTGTCCTGGCTCAAGCGGAAGAATAAACCGCTCCTGCAGCCAGCCCCTGTAAGTGTCCCATAGCTGGACAAAGCGCCAACGGTCCCGTGCTTCCAGTACCCAGGCGGGCTGGCCCAGAATGGCCTGGGTCACCTGTTCGGAGTCGGAGGTGGGTTCGGCATGGACGTTGACAACGTTCTTCGCAATGACGACGGGCTGCAGGCTGGCAGGCTGCATTGACGCTTCTGGCTCCTTTGTGGTTCTCCTATTCGGTCAGCTTCCCGGTCACCCAGTAGATATGGAACAGCGAGTCCACTCCTTCCGGCGCTCCCTGCGGATAGCGGATCTCCCGGAATGTCAGATTGCGGGCGTGGCCGTCGAAGAAGCCGACATTCCAGGAGCTCTCCGGGAACTTGCGCACGTGCCACTGGCCGTTCCAGTCGGCGGCTCCGGGGCCGTTGTTCCAGTCCGCCACCTGCCAGGGGTCGAAGACCACCATCGCCCGGGAGGGGTCCGGGGCTTGATCCAGCCGCACCGGCCGGGGCGCATGTGTTCGGGTGTTGAAGGAGTTGGCCCGGTTCGTGACATAGCTGGACCAGAGACGGCTGAGCACCGGGTCGGAGGGGCCCAGCTTCCACATCTCGTGGCACCGCTTGACCACCCAGCCGGTCTTTGCCTGGACGGGTCCGGATTTCTGCCAGCGCATCCCTTTGTCGGACGGGCACCGCCAGATCTCCCGGCCCTTGGCGTATGGCTGCAGCACCTCCCAGAGATAGGGCGCGGACTGGATGGCCGGCACGCCCGGCCAGTTGTTGACGTCCTCGAAGTCCACCGAGAACGGCCAGCGGCCGTTGTTGTCTCCCGCGTACTGCAGCACAGCCAGCGTGATCTGCTTCACGTTATTCAGGCACCCGGCCGTGCGGGCCCGTTCCCTGGCCTGCGCGAACACGGGGAACAAAATGGCCGCCAGAATGGCGATAATGGCGATCACCACCAGCAGCTCGATGAGTGTGAAGGCGCGTCTGTCCTGCATGGGCGGGAATCCTCCCTTCCGGCGGAGGCAGGCCGGACTTGTGTCCTCCATCTCCAATGATACTACCGCTTAGCCGCCTTGCGGGCAAGCTCCTTCCGGTAGCTGCCGTAGGCGGCCGCGGTCTGTTGCGGCGGTCCGGTGGGTGTGCTATGATGTGACCGTAAGGTTTTCCCGGTCAGCCGATGAAGTGGGTTCCCCGACCCGCTTTTTTTATTTCCCGGTGGCCGGGCAGGGACGGGGAAGACGGGACCGGATGTCGCCCGGAGTGGCAGACTCAGGCTGGGAAGCCGTAAGTCGCACGAAGGCGCAGGTTCGGGGGTTCGAAAGAGTCGCTGAAAGGACGACCCGGGCGGACAGACCGTAACGGGTCGCTTTGTTTATGGGGGAGATCCGCCGGGCGCGCCAGACGCCTGGAGAAGTGGAGAACGCGCGGGCGCGTTCTCCGGGCCGGACGCGTTCTTGACGGGAGGCAGGGTACGTGAACGAAGAGATCCTGGACGCGCTGCGTCAGATAGAAAAAGAGAAGGACATCCCGTTCGAGGTCCTGATGGAGGCCATCGAATCGGCGCTGGTGCACGCGTACAAGAAGCACTTCGCCGCGACGGGAGACGTGCGCGTCCGCGTGGAGTCCACGCGGGCGGGTTTCCGGGTGTTCTGTCAGAAAGACGTGGTGGAAGAAGCCGAGAATCCCCACCTGGAGATCAGTCTGGCCGAGGCCAGGGCCATCAACCCGGATGCCGCCATCGGGGACATCATCGAGTTCGAGGTCACGCCGGAGAACTTCGGGCGCATCGCGGCCCAGACGGCCAAGCAGGTGGTGGTCCAGCGTCTCAGGGATGCCGAGCGGGAACAGGTTTACGAAGAATTCGGCGACCGCGTGGGCGAGATCGTCACGGGGACGGTCCAGCGGGGCGAGGGACGCAACGTCATCGTGGCGCTTGGCAAGGTGGATGCCATCCTGCCTCCGGCGGAGCAGGTTCCCACCGAGCCTTACAATTTCAATGACCGTATCAAGGTCTATGTGCTGGAGGTGCGGCGCACCACGCGTGGCCCTCAGGTCATCGTTTCCCGGACCCATCCCAACCTGATCCGCGGACTCTTTGAGCTGGAGGTTCCCGAGATCAGTGAAGGCATCGTGGAGATCAAGTCCGTGGCGCGCGAGCCCGGGCAGCGCTCCAAGATCGCCGTACACTCCCGGGACGAGCGTGTGGACCCGGTGGGCGCGTGTGTTGGCCACAGGGGCACAAGGGTGCAGTCCGTGGTCAACGAGCTCTACGATGAGAAGGTGGACATCGTCCGGTGGAGCGAGGACACGGCGCGGTTCATCGCGGAGGCGCTGAGCCCCGCCAAGCCGTCGCACGTTTCTCTGGACGAGGCCAATAAGACGGC
>JBBFLP010000070.1:0-4232 GCA_037478975.1 Armatimonadota bacterium | reverse complement strand
GGGGAGGCGGGGGAGTGAGGTCTCCCGCCGAGGGATGAAGGCGTGCCCGGACATCTCATCCGCAGCTGTGTCGGCTGCCGGCGCAGGGCTGTGAAGGGCGAGTTCATCCGGGTGCTCCGGTCACCGGAAGGCCGTGTCTCGGTGGACCCGACCGGCAAGGCTCCGGGCCGCGGGGCGTATGTTTGTCCTTCCGCCCGGTGTCTGAAGCAGGCTCTCAAAGGAGGGCGTCTGGCGCGGGCGCTGCGGTGCCCGCCGGGAGAGGCGGCCCTGGCCGAACTGGAAGCGGCCGTCCGGCGCGAGACGGAAAAGGCGGAAATCGGTGTAGAATAGACTGGATATACACCGGTAAACCGGCGTTCCTGAAGCTCGCGGCGGGCGGGATATACTGGAGTCTACCGAAACGTTTGCGCGTCCGGGTGACGCGCGAAGGAGGTGAGCGGGTCTGAGCAAGACGCGTGTATACGATTTAGCCAGAGATCTTGGCGCCCAGCCGGCGGACCTGATCAAGGCCCTGAAGGATCTGGGGGTGGAGGTCGCGAGCCATTCCAGCACCGTGGACGATGAAACCGCGGAGCTGGTGCGCGAGCTTCTGTCGGAGCAGGCGGCGGAGGGCCAGAAGGTCGTTCAGATTCCGGCGTCGGTGACGGTGCGCGATTTCGCCGACGCTCTGGGGCTGCCCCACGCCCAGGTGCTTTCCGCGCTTATCGAGACGGGCACCTTCGCGTCCCTGAACGAGTCCATCACGCTGGAGCAGGCCCAGAAGGCCGGCGAGAAGCTGGGATTCACCGTCCGGGAAGGCGCTGCTGCGCCCGCACTCTCCAAACCTCGCCCCAAGCCTAAGGCTCCCACCCGTGGGAACTGGATCCGTCCTCCGGTGGTGACGGTGCTGGGGCACGTGGACCACGGCAAGACTTCGCTGCTGGATGCCATACGTCACACCAATGTGACCGCCTCGGAGTTCGGAGGCATCACGCAGCACATCGGAGCGTATCAGGTCACGCACCGGGACAAGTCCTCCAAAGAGGATAAGATCATCACCTTCATTGATACGCCCGGGCACGAGGCGTTCACGGCCATGCGCGCCCGCGGGGCGCAGGTGACGGATATCGCCGTGCTTGTGGTGGCGGCGGATGATGGTGTGATGCCCCAGACCCTGGAGGCTATCGATCACGCACGCGCCGCCGGCGTGCCCATCATCGTGGCGCTGAACAAGATGGACCGCCCTGAGGCCAACCCGGACCGCGTAAAGCAGCAGCTTGCCGAGCACGGTCTCATGCCGGAAGACTGGGGCGGCGATACGATGGTCGTCCCCGTGTCCGCCATCACGGGAATGGGACTGGAGGATCTGCTCGAGTGCATCCTGCTGCAGGCGGAGATGCTGGAGCTGGTCGCGGATCCCTCGCTTCCCGCAAGAGGAGCGGTCATCGAGTCGCGAGTGGAGCGCGGACGGGGCGCGGTGGCGACGGTCCTGGTGCAGGATGGCACGCTGCGCATCGGGGATGCAGTCGTCGTCGGGTCCACATACGGCAAGATCAAGGCCATGATGGACGACCGCGGAGAGCGGCTCCAGAAGGCCGGTCCTTCTACGCCGGTCGAGGTACTGGGGCTGGAGTCGGTGCCCGGAGCCGGGGATACCCTGGAGGTGGTGGCCGACGAGAAGACCGCTCGCCAGATCGCGGAGGAGAGGCAGGAGCAGGAGCGCGAGAAGCGGCTTCGGGACCAGCGCCCGCGCACCTTGCAGGATCTTTACAACCAGATGCAGCGCGGCGAGACCCGCGAACTGCGAGTTGTGCTTCGCTGTGACGTGGACGGGTCCGCGGAGGCCATCCGCCAGAAGCTGGAAGCGCTTGGCGAGGAGTCGGAAGAGGTCACGGTGCGGGTGCTGCAGAGCAGCGTGGGCTCCGTGGGCGAAAGCGACGTTATGCTTGCGGCGGCATCGGATGCGGTGGTCATCGCGTTCAACGTCAATGTAGACCGTGCGGCGCGCGAAGCAGCCGAGCGGGAGCACGTCGAGATCCGCAGGTATAACATCATCTATGAGCTGCTGGACGACGTCCGCAAGGCGTTGAGCGGTCTGCTGGAGCCCGAGATGCGCGAGGAGATCCTGGGGCACGCGGAGGTGCGCGCCCTGTTCCGGACTCCGCGCGGGATGGTGGCCGGATGCTACGTTCAGGACGGCAAGATCCAGCGCAACACCAGCGCCAGAGTGCTCCGGGATGGCCAGGAAGTCTGGAAGGGGCAGATCGCCTCTCTCCGGCATTTCAAGGATGACGTCCGGGAGATGGCGGCTGGCTTCGAGTGCGGCATCCAGCTGGACGGTTTCGATGACGTGCAGGAAGGCGACGTCATCGAATGTTTCGTGGTGAGCGAGGTGGCCCGGACTCTGTAGCGTGGATGGTCCCGCCGCCCTTCCGGCGGCGGGGACGCGCACAGGGCGTCGGGCATTGAGTCTGCTATGGTCGTTGTGGGGCTGCTGACCGTCGAACTCGCGCTCGGAGAGGGCAGCAGTCTGAAGGATAAGCGGAGCGTGGTCCGGGGAATGCTGGACGGCATACGGCATCGCTTCAACGTCACGGCGGCCGAGGTGGGCAGGCAGGATTCACACCGGGCGGCGGAACTGGCCTTCGCGGTGGTTTCCGCGGACCGCCGCTTCGCCAACATGGTGCTGGACAAGGTCCTGCAGAGTGTGGAGTCGGACCCGCGTGTCGAGGTGGTTGAGACCTCGCTGGAGTTCCTTTGAAAGGAGAGCCGGAAGTGTCGCTTCGGCAGGAGCGGGTGAACAAGTTTCTGGTTCAGGAGATCAGCGCGATCGTGCGCCGCATGAAGGATCCCAGACTCGGATTTGTCACCTTCACGGAGGCGCACGTGTCGCCGGATCTGCGGACGGCGAGGATCGGGGTGAGTTTCCTGGGGGACGAAGCCGAGCGTCAGGCCTCGTTCGAGGTGCTGCAGCGGGCGGTCGGTTACATCCGCAGGGAACTGCTGAAGGTCTCGCATATGCGGACCACCCCGATGCTGGAACTGTACCTGGATGACGGGCCTCTGAAGAGCGCGCGGGTGCAGGAGTTGTTGCGAGAGATCGAGGATGACCAGGCTGACATCTGACGTTCTGGATGCAGCCTGGAAAGTCTTCGACGGCGCCCGGAGGGTGATGGTCGCTATGCACCAGAACCCTGACGGAGACGCCTTGGGCAGCGCGATCGCACTGACGCTGGGGTTGCGCGCGCTCGGCAAGGATGTCCATCTGGTCTGTCCGCAGCCGACGCCGGAGATCTACGACTTCCTGCGGCCTCAGGAGCTTATCGAGCCTGTCGTGCCGCGGGAGAGTCCGGAAGTGGCGGTGCTGGTGGACTGCGACCGGCCGGAACGGACAGGAGCGCTCAGCGAGGCCGTTGCGCAGGCTCCTTACTCCGTGGTGCTGGATCATCATCCGCCCACGTCGGAGTTCGGAACGGCCCGGGTGACCGATGAGGACTGCGCGGCGACGGCCGAGGTGGTCTACAGCCTCCTGCGTCACCGTTCAGTGCCTGTATCGTATGGGATGGCCGAGGCCCTGTTGACAGCGCTGGTGACCGATACCGGAGGGTTCCGGTATCCGAACACCCGCCCCCGGACGCTGGAGATAGCCGCCGATCTGATGAGGCAGGGGCCGTCCACGGCCGACATTGCGCAGAAGGTTTACGATACCCGCTCGCTGGCGGGTCTGAAGCTGATGTCCCGGGCGCTGGATTCCATCCAGCTCAGCCCGAACGGCCACGTGGCTTGGGCCAGACTTTCGCTGGGGGACTACGAAGTCACCGGCGCGAAGCCGGAGGACACGGAAGGCTTCGTGAACATGGTCCACGGGTTGAAGGGTGTGGACGTGGCCGTCATCCTGCGTGAGGAGGCCCCGGGCTCTGTCCGGGTCAGCTTCCGGTCGCGGGGTGGCGCCCCTGTGGGGAGGGCGGCCGAGGCGCTGGGTGGAGGCGGGCACGAACTGGCCGCGGCATGCGTTCTGCAGGGTACACTGGACGAAGCGGAGCAACGGGTCCTGGAAGAGCTGAAGAAGTGGACGGAGTTCTGATCATAAACAAACCGGCCGGGTTTACCAGCCACGATGTGGTCGCGCTGGTGCGCCGGCGTTTCGGGTTGCGCAGGGTGGGGCATACAGGCACCCTGGATCCTATGGCAGAGGGTGTGCTGGTGCTGCTTGTGGGCCGCGCTACCCGGCTGGCCGAGTTCCTGACCGGGCA
>JBBFLP010000069.1:9853-12566 GCA_037478975.1 Armatimonadota bacterium | reverse complement strand
TGAGAAGCGGAAACACAGGCACAGCCAGAGCATACGCCAGATACACCGACATCCCCCCCGCGACCAGCAGCGCCAGCCTTCCGGCCCGCGCAAGGAGATCCTCCTTCGAGACCACAGCGCACACAATCACGCTGGCCAGAGCAAGAACGGGGAGAAGGTAGCGGGTCTGCTGGCTGAGGCCGAACCAGACCAGCGTATGCGCCAGGACGATTGTGGCCAGCACGGTTGCCCGTCCCCTCAGGCGCAGCGCTGAGGCCGGCAGAAGCGCCGCCAGCGCCGGACCCGCCGAACCGAACAGGAAATCGCCGTCAATGAAACGATGCCCCTGCGCCAGCAGATTCCAGGGGAGCAGCAAAAAGTCGGCCGGAGAACGGCCCGCGCCGAATCCGGTAAAAGCCTGGCGGTACATCTCCGCGCCGGCCTCATCCCACCCTCTCCCGCCGAAGACGCTGAAGAGGAAGGGGTAGACGGGATTCCCGGTCAAGACCAGCGATTTGAGATACCACGGGGAGCAAATGGTGACCGCAGGGATGAGGAATAAAGCTAATTCCTTGACATTTCTATACTCAGACCAAAGCCACAACCCCAGCCAGACTGCGCCCAGACCAATCCAGACCAGGCTGAAGGTCTTGGTCCCGGCCGCCATTCCGGCCAGAGAGCCCGCCAGCAGCAGAAAGCGCCGGCGATCACCTTCCCGGTCCATCGCCTCGACCAGAGCCAGGCACGACAGGACGGTATATGCAGCGGTGGCCAGGTCTATGTAGGCGACTCCGGCCTCCCAGAGAGCCACCGGCATCAGAGCGAAGGCCAGAGCGCCCCATACCCCGCATTGCTTCCCGAACAACCGCCCGGCCAGCAACCCCGTCCCGGCGGACGCAAGCAGATAATGAAACCAGTGAACCACCTTCGCAGCAGGGGGCACACCGGCGGCCACTGCAGGAGCGAACAGCATCTCTGCGGCGAACGGGAAGTTAGAGTGGTGGATAAAGGGGATCCAGTAGAACCCCCCGTGTTGCAGATACAGCTTGGGAACGGCAAGATGGTAGCTCAACCCGTCCCAGTCAGTGACAGGCGCAGCGGCGGGGAGCATGGTCAGCGCAAAGAGAGCCACCAGAAGAACGGCAGCCACCCAGCCGGAGAAGCTCCAGCGTGGCAGACGCGGCGGCTGCAGACCTGCCAGCCAGGGATACACCACTCCGCACGCGGCAAGCGCGAACACGATCAGCCGGAGCGCCCCCTCGCTCCAGAGTTGCAACGCACCCAGGGCAAACAGCAGGAGCGATACAAATCCCAGCCCGCAAGCGCAGGCGTAGCAGAAGCGACGGAGCCCCCCACCCTCCCGAGGCGCAAGCAGAAGTCCGGGCACAGCCGCCCCGGCGCAGGCGAGCAGGGTGATAACAAGCGCGGGCAGGGTGATCACGGAGAGATCTCCCGCAGGGGTTCCAACTGGTAGTCCAGCCGCCAGCGCGGTCCTTCTTTCTCCAGACAGCTGATCCCGAAGAAGCGCCCGTGATGCCCCGCCTGCACCACAGGCACCCCGTTGACGGTGATGGGCTTCTCCAGGGCATCGTGGGAGTGTCCGCCGATGATGATGTCAAGCTCCGGGCATTCGCCGGCCAGGCGCATATCCTGGCGAAGCCCTATGTGCGTCAGGGCGATCAGCAGGTCACACGCATCCCGCATCTGGCGCGCAACCCTGGAACACACTTCGACAGGATCATCGAAAAGATAGGCCGAGAACGAAGCAACGCGGGATCGCGGCGTTACCATCGGCACTGTCACGCCGACGATCCCTACGCGCACGCCACACCGATCGAAAAACACCGAGGGTTGACACGGAAGCCCGGCGTCGCGGACCGCCCGTACATTGGCGCACAGGACTGTATAGGAAGCATTCGAAAGCTTGGACAGGAAACCGGTCTCCGTGAAGTGAAACTCCCGGTTTCCCACCACCATGGCATCATAGCCCGCGCGGGACATCCTCTCAAGGACCGGCTCCCCTCCCGGCCGGAAATACGCGTTGCCGGCCCACACTGCATCGCCCCCGTCCAGCAACAGGGCATTGTCCTCCTTGTTGCGGATGGAAGCCAGCTTCCCGGCCAGACGATCGTCCAGACGGTTATGGAGGTCGTTAGTATGGAAGATGGTGACGGCAGACACGTTGGCAGATCCGGTCAGCTCATTGCCCGAATCAAACTGACAGGAGGGAAGGCCGGCGGCATCACACCAGCCCCGCCCGGACGACGTCCTTCAGCATCAAAACGCCCACCGGCCGCCCGTCCTCGATGACCGGGAGGTCACCGATCTTGCGCTCCTCCATAACGTGAAGTCCTTCCACCGCCAGATCGTCCGGTCCGATGGTCAGCGGATTGGCGGTCATCACCTCCTCCGCTGGAGCATCCAGCGCGCCCCCCGAAAGCAGATGCCGGCGGATATCTCCGTCCGTAAGGATACCTTTGAAGGAGCCTTCCCCGTCCACAATGCACGCTGCCCCGGCCCGCGCCCGGGTGATGGCGAACATCACGTCGCGCAGGCTGTCCGATGTCCGGCAGACGGCCATCTCATCGCCGGAGCGCATCAGATCCCGCGCGCGCAGGATGAGCCGGCGCCCCAGCGCCCCGGCGGGATGGAACAGGGCAAAATCCTCCCGGGTGAAACGCCGCTCGCGCATAACGGCAAGCGCCAGAGCATCCCCCAGCGCGAGCATTGCGGT
>JBBFLP010000069.1:0-9753 GCA_037478975.1 Armatimonadota bacterium | reverse complement strand
TGGTGGAACCTGCAGCCGTATGCCAAGACGGATGGCATCTTCCTGTGCAAGAAAGCCGTCAAGTGGAACGGGGATCCCGGCGTCAACAACCGGGGCTACTCCCGGGTGTATGCCGGGCCGCAGGCGACCGGCAACTTCTTGAAAGCCAGCTATCATTTCTGGCCTCACGTGTACGCCAAGCTCCCCTACGATCCCGAGACTCCGGCCAGACTGGACGTCGATCTGGACGACCCGGCCATCGCGTTGAACAATATGGGCTTGACGCCGGCGAAGCTGCAGCGTGCCAAGGAGCTGGGCGGGCCACTCGCCACGTGTCTGCTCCACAGCATCAACATCCGGGGGGACGAGGGAATCGTGGCGCTGATGATCAAGGGCGGCAACGTGCGGTTCGACGCGGCGGACAAATACCCGTGGTGATTTCCTGCTAAAGCCTGTTCTTGCGGGACGGCTCCTCCAATCGGGGAGGAGCCTTTTGTTCTTGCGCTGGCGGTCCCGGCGTATTCGGAGGTATACGCCTGAGAGAACGAACGGGAAGCGGTCCGGAGTTACAGACCGCGGCCCGTTGAAGAGGGAGGCTCAACTTGCCAGTCGTTACCGGACGCCAGTCCGTGCTGGACGTCTACGCCGAAGCCGCAGAAAGACAGTGGGTCATCCCCACCATCAACACCGAATGCCAGACCTCTACCGAGGCCATCCTTTCGGCTGCAGCGGAGTTCGCCGCTGAGCACGGCATTCCCGATCTGCCGGTGGGCATCGGCCTGACCAACCTTTACTTCCACCGGCCGCAGGCGCCGCTCTACACGCACACGGGGCTGTGGCAGATCGGGATGAGAATGTTCCTGAACGATCTGGACATCCTGACCGGCCCGGACTCGCCTTTTCACCGGCTCAGGGTACTGGTTAACCTGGACCACATCCAGTGGGATGCCGACCGGGAGCTGCTGGAGTGGGATCTGAGGCGCTTCTCCTCCATTATGTATGACGCCAGCCTGCTGCCCTTCGAGGAGAATATCCGGATGACTGCCCGCTTCCGCGAGGAGCGCGGCGAGGAGCTGGTCATCGAGGGGGCGTGCGACGAGATCCGCGAGGCGTCCGAGGAAGGAAGCGGCGATCTGACCACCCCTGAGATGGCTGAGCGCTATGTCCGGGAAACAGGTGTGGACATCATCGTGGCCAACCTGGGCACGGAGCACCGGGCATCCGCGGCCGAACTGACCTATCACGGAGACCTGGCAAGGGAGATCACCCGCCGCGTGGGGAGGCGGCTCTGCCTGCACGGAACGTCGTCAGTCCCGCATGACCAGGTGCGCAGGCTCTTTCACGACGGCGTCGTCAAGGTGAACATCTGGACGGCCATCGAGCGGGACTCCTCTCCGGCGTTGCTGGAGGACATGGCGCGAAACGCCGCCCGGGTGGCCGGAACGGCCCACGCCGCACGTCTCCAGGAAGAAGGGCTGCTGGGACCGGCTGCCGACACATCGAGCCCGGCGGATCTGCGTTTCTTCACCACGGCCTACCGGCAGGGCATCGTGTTCCGCGAGATGAAGCGGATCGTCAAGGAGTTTCTGGAGCTCTGGTACTGTTAAGGCGCTCCGCTAGGCCCTAGTTCCCGAACGGACTGAAGAACTCCTGGCCGACCGCCAGGGACCGAGGCGGTGCGCCATTGACTACGGCTTTCTTCCGCCCCGTCGCCGCGACCCGGAGAGAGGCATCACCTCCTTCGCAGGTGACACGGACCGTGTCCTCATCATAGGCCACATCTAGCCACCGCACCGTCCGCGAAGCCTCAGCGAGCAGCCCACCGTCCTCCAGCCGCGAACCCTGCGCCCACGCGAAGCCCCGCAAGGTACCTGATGGATCCCTGCGGACGCACGCAAACTCGCCCTTCAGACGCACCGGCGCGTCGGTGAAGGAGACTTCACTTCCCGGGCTGTCCGAGAAGACCACGACGTCCGCGCCCGCGGGCGTTGTGACCCTGACACCGCAGGTCTCTACCGAAGCGTTGCCGGCCGGGGCAAGGGGAGCCGCGGATGCGTCCGGAGACGCGCCCCGGAACGGATACGCCACCGTGTCCATCCGCAGCGGGAGGGTGGCGCTGACCGACCGGCGCAGGATAAGGGCAGGCTCCAGCTTCTCGTGGACGAACGCGGTATCACCCTCCTCCAGCACGGAAACCGTTTCCGCGCCACCCGCCGGAATCAGCGCCAGGTTTCCTCCGGCCGCCCGGGTGGTGAGAGCGATCTGCGTCCGCGGGTCCAGCTTGGCCTGCAAGTCCGCGAAGTGGAACCGCGAGTCCACCTGATGCTCGCCACTGCCGCGCACGATGTCCGAGATCACCCAGTAATCCGGCCTCAAGAACACGACACGCCGCACCGGGCGGATAGTCCGGTCCAGGTTCTTATATGCCGGGCCTTCCGCTCGCAGATAATCCGCGACGTTCCCTGTGAGGAATATCGTGGGCCCTGCGGCGTTTTCGAGGTCTGCCCCGTCCACGGAGATGGTGCTGTGTGAACGGGTGGAGATCAGCCGGACCGCGTCCGGAGTCCCGTAAATGTAGATGCCCGGATCAGCGATGAGAAGGTTTCCATACGCAAGGAGAATAAAGCTGAGAGCATCGTAATGGCCGTGGGCGGTGTAGCGTCCGTTCCGCAGGATGAGATACCTGGCATCAGGGCTCCAGTCGCTGCGCATGACGTAATAGCCTGAGTGGGGGAACTGCATGGAAAGGCGCTCCGGCATCGAGCCTTCCGCCCCGTTTGTGGCCACCCAGAGCATATCTTTCCTACCGAATGTCTCGGCCCCGCGTTTGAGGAGGGGTCTCGCATCGTCCGCCAGGGCGTCTCCGAAAGGTGGACGGAGGCCATCGGGCTGGATGGTGTACAGATGGAACGCCAGCGCCGCTTCCACGCGGGAGACCAGCTCTTGTGGGATCTCCAGACCGAGCCGCCGGGCGCGCTCCATGATGTCCAGATACTGCCCGTGAACCATCATCTGGTAGCCGGCGGATTCCCCGATGGGACCGTCAGGCTGCAGGGTCTCCCGCATATTCTCTATCAACCCGTCGAAGGCCAGGCGGGCGTATTCCTTCGAGCGCGCGAACTCCGGGAACTCGGTGCTGAAGTAGAACAGATGGTCGAACATCTGGGTGGCCCAGTTGCCGCCTCCCTTCTGGATGGCCAGCACATCCGCCATGTCACCCAGGTTGAAAATGAACGCCGCCCTCACGTCCCACGTGAACTCGGGGGAATCCACGAACACGGTGTAATAGTAGAATTCGTGCGCCAATCGGGCCCCGATGGCCAGCCCGGACCACATGGTGCCTCCCGCAAGCCCGCCGGGGAAAATTGGAGCGATGTCTTTTGCACCCTCAGGAACAATGCCGGACTTCAGCGGAGAGGGAAGCTCCGTGAAGAAGGCCTTCAGCATCTCGTTCCACGCTACCGCGAACTTCCGGTCACCCGTTGCCACGTAGCCCGCGGCAAGATACTTGCGTATCCCCTCGCGCGTCAGCCCCACCCCACCCCGTTTCGGCCACCAGCGGAGATGGGTCCAGTTTGGTCCCAGACTTATGATGTTCCCGTCCGGGTCGCGCACTTTCATATCCGCGGCCAGCTCCGCAAGGGTCATATCGGGGATGCGCAGCTGCCGCGCCTGCTGCGCCATCTCACGGAACGCGGGGCGGCTTTCGAAGTGCGCCACCAGAGCCTTTGCCGCATCCTCCCACTTCTTCTGTTCCACCGCGGCCTTCACAGCTTTCAAGCCGGGATGATCCAGGTCGAACATCGCAAACGCCTCGCGGTAAGCGGCGTCGCGGTCCCAGTCTGTGTGGACGTAGGTCTGGAAGGCAAAGTCGAACTCCTGCGGTTGGCCGTCCACGTAGGCGCAGCCGGAAGGGTAGTCCGCGGCGGAGGTCATGATCTTGCCGACTTTGCCGTTTCCCCCCTTGGTGGTCAGCTCGTAGTAGTAGGACCGCCCGGGTTCCGCTTCGGCGTCCAGAGGGAAGACGATGGTCATGTCCTCCCACGAGCGCCACTCGTATTTCATCTCGAACGAGGCGAGCTTCCGCTCTCTGGCGGGGCTGTCATAGAGGGTGAGGACCAGAGAGACTCCCTCGCCCCACTCAGGGTTGTAGTGAGGGCACTGGATAGCGATCCGGGAGATCTCGCGGACGCCGGGGCCGGTCACGAAGGTCTGACCGAACCGCATTTCTCCCGCAAGATCCACCCCGTCCCGGTCAGACGCCCGCGGGAACGAGGACTGGTCCAGCTTAAGATTGTTGAGGTATGTATCCAGGAACGAGGCCCTTGCAGGAAGACCTCCGGCAACCATCAAAACGGTCATAATCAACAGCGGCAACCAGTTCATCGCTCTGTCACACCCCTCCTTCTGGAAAGCGCAACCCAACGCAGGGATTCACCTCGGTTTCTGAGACTCCTTCCTGCCCCAACCAAACAGAAAAAGCGCCGCCCGCTCTCACGAGACGGGCGGCGCCGCTCAATCCTGGCCTATCCGCTCAGAACTGATGGATGGTGATGTCGTTCGAGTCTCTGGGAGTAATGACCCGGTACGCCCTTCCTTGCTGAGCATCCCAGTGGACGGTGGAAACACCCGTCACTGAAATGAAGCTGCCATCAGCCGCCCCCGTCATGCTGGGGAAGTTGATGAGGATGGGGAAGCCGGACCCATCGTCCAGATACTCGAAGAACCCGGACGTGATAGACCAGCGGAGCTTTCCGGTCACCCGGATGAGCAGGCCCGTGGTGTTCAGGCCGCGCGGATCCTGGGAAGCCACCTGGGCCGGATCCAGGCCGTCATAGGCGAAGGTATTCCCTCCATAGACAGGCGGCTGGATGCCGGTCTGGACTCCGCCGGCGTCCCGCACCAGCACATGCACCGGTTCGGCCACGTCCGAGGTGTTACTGAGAGTGACGCTGGTGGCGTACACCACCGCCTCACCATTCAGCACATCCGTGAATCCCTTCACCGCGGCGCGCTGGCCGACGGCTCCGATGGGCGCCCCACCCTGAGGGATGACGCGGATGCCGCTGGAGCGGTCATCATCCTGGATGTAGAACGAGTCACCAAGCTGCAGGGTCACCAGCTTGGGGCTGTCTGTCTCGAACAGGGTTCCCAGAGGCTTGCTCTTGATCCCAGCCACAGACGTGGGAGCGGGAGCGCCGACGTCCATGCTGTACAGGTTGAACGCACCGGTCACGGGGCTGCAGGTCAGGGCGTAGACCTTCCCTTCACTGAACATCAGCGACACCACCTGCGACCCCGGCTCAGGAGCGCCGTGGTCCTCGCGCGGCGGCCTGGTCCCGGTGAAGCTCAACGGGAAGCTACGCACGCGGTCCCACGGCTCGTACTCGTAAGTCGCTTCGGCGCCGTAGGCGTGCCAGCAGGAACCGTCATAGGGGTTGACCGCCAGCGCGGTGATCCAGTAGGCGCCCTGGTTGCGCTTTCCAGGCACGGCCGAGTTCAGCTCGTCATACCCGTTGACGTGCCACACCTTGTAGCTGTTCTGGGCGCCTATCCTTCCGTTCGAGTCGAACATCGCGGGCAGCATCGGATTGCCGTCGAAACGGGTCATGATGTTCGACAGGAAGTAGTAAGGATCACCCGTGGGCAAGCGGGACCCGTCCACATAGACCCAGCGTTTGCTGTAAGCCTCTCCCGGTCCAGCGTCCCCGATGCAGTGGGCCAGCCAGTCGAAGGTGACGGTCGCCGTCACGCCGCCGGGCGGGCCCGGTTCGTCAACGGCGCTGCCCCACTCGAACCAGGACAGCCAGTTCTTCCCGGTCACGTACCCGATGGGACCGTTGTAAACCACTGAGCCGTTCCATGTGGCCTTGCAGGTGCGCGCCTCCGCGTCAATGAAGACGTAGAGCTCGTTCCAGGCGCCGGGAACCACCGCCCCCATATCTGCCAGAACTTCCGGGCCGGAGTTGTTGCTGGTGTAGTAGAGATCCACCAGCTTAAAGCGGCCGTCCCGGATCTTCAGAGCCACGGCAAGGCCGTTCCCTGTCGTGGTGCGCCGGGCGTTGCCGTAGATCCACATCAGCGTGGTATCGGTTTCGAAGCTGTCCACGCGGAAGCGCATCGCTCCCGTCTCCTGAGCCGAGGGTATACCCGGATCCGGCCAGTACTTATTGGGGCCTCCGGCCACCGAGACGAACTGCAGTCCCTTGTTGCCATCCCCGAGATCCACGACAGTGGCTCCGGCTCCTGTCTTGCGCCACTCGGGGTACGGAGACTCGCTCCGGCCACCCACCCACATCTTCTTGCGGACGGGATCGTAGGCGTTGGCTGTATTCCAGCGGCGCCCCCAACCCGGATTCGAGGTGTTGGCAACGTTGGTCTGCGCGGGTGTGCTCCAGGAGATAGGGTTACACTGCCAGTTCGACCCGCTGTAAGCTCCAACAATGGCGAACTGGTCGTATCCCAGATACTCCAGATCCAGCAGACGGTGCGTCTCGCCCGGACACTCATCAATGACGCCGTTGCGGTTCGGAGCCTCTTCGACGCTTTGAGTATAGACGTTGTAGCGCCAGAAGAAATGCTTCCTCCAGTAGCTATTCAGGCCGTTCTGCGTCCAGTAGATATTTCCGTCGCCTCCAACGGCCATCCCGCCGATCTTGTTGACAACCGGACTCAGCCAAACATCAGCGCCCTGCGGCCCCGGTGTGTAAATCTCCGTCACCTGAATGCTGTTGTCGGGCATCAGCTTCAGGCGGAGGATGTAATCCTGGAACTGGGTGTAGGTGGTCCATTCCAGGTTGGAGTAGTTGAGCAACGCGTAGATCGCGCCGTCACCTCCCTCCACCAGCTTCGTGATGCAGCTGCGGTAACCCAAGGCGTTGATGTCCACGTTGGCCGTTCCGCCGCCGGCCTTGAAGACAGTCACGCCGCTGCCGCGGCCGAAGAAGCCGGAGGCTGGCGCATACTCGTCGGCATCATAGCTGCAGCTGACCCAGATGTTGCCCGCGCTATCCCTTACCATAGTGTTCATAACGGGGCGTTTGCGGTCCTGTATCTGGGCCGGGTTCTCCACTGTGAACCCGGCGGTCCCGATGTGGGTCCACGTCCCGGCGAAGGAAGCAGCGGATGCCGCCAGCACACAGATCAGCGTAAGCAGCGCTGTTGCGTGTTTCATTTATCCTTTCTCCCCTCGAAGCCAGAGCGGAGCGACCTTAAACGGTCTTTTCCGCCCGGAAATGCAACCGGCAGAAGCCGGCGGGACCGGCCCCGGCCCCGCGCGGTCCTCCGCACCCTCTCTCAAATGGGAGCACCCGCCGTGCGGCTCTCCGCCGGCGGATGCCCTCAACTACCGATTATCGGCCACAGCGGCCGTCACGCTCTACGCCGGAGGATCGTCCCTGCGAATGCAGCCAGGGAGACTCCCAGCGCAGCGAGCGAACCGGGCTCCGGAATCAAATCCGGAGAATCGAAGATCACGTTATCGAACTGCGACTTGGACCACGGCGTCCCGGCCGTGTTCAGGTTGCACCCGATGGCGATGCGGGTGAAGTCGCGCCCGCCCGCAGCCCAGGCGTTGGGGTAGATGGAACCCTCGTAGAGAGTCAGCCAGCCGGTCTTGCCGTTATACGTCTCCCAGGGCAGGTAGTACTCCACCTTTACCTGACCCGGCGTGGTGAAGCCATAGTCCAGCCTGAGCGTGATCCACTTGTTCCACCACAGAGTATCCGGCGAGACCGCGGATCCCCCGCTGAACTCCTCCATGTACCAGTCCTGCCGCCTCTCGGGCCAGCTGTCGTCAGCGGTGAAGTCCGTGTAGGCCTGAGCGCCGCGCTGAGGATTCCCGTAGACAGCCACCCCCCAGGCGCTGGTGGAAGGAAGCACGAAGATTCCCGACCACTGGTTGGTCATTCCCGGGTATCCCCACGGGAACCCGCTGAGCGGCCTCAGGTTGGGGATGTAGACATCCGCCTGAAGAAGCACACGGCTGGTCTTACCGCCGATCAGGTAGGGGGTCAGGTCGAACTCGGCCGTCGCACGGGACTGACTGTCGCCGGGCAGATAGAGATTGCCGCCGCTTGCGCCGTAGATCCCCTGACCGGAAACGATCTCAGGCGGGGGGCCCGGAGCGATCCACTGGCCCGGGACGGACTGCGCGTGTGAGGTGGACCAGGTCCACCCCTGCATCCCATCCTCGAAATCCCAGGTCAACGCGGCATGCGCTCCCGTGGAGCTGAGCGCAAAGATGGCGCACAGGAGCAGCGCGCCTTTCGCGTACCTCAACATTATCTTTCCTCCTTCTTCTTTGCCGGGCGTCTTATCCCCTAGACTTCTGTCCTGGCGGCCGCGCCCGGTCTTATCGGGCTGTTACACCCTTCTCTTCTCTACAGTAACACACCTTCCTGCGCCGGTCAAGCAAAGAATAGAGGCGAATTTCTTCAAGTTAGCGCTATAGCAACTCGGTGGCTATAGCCGGCTTTTGGTACGAGCCAACCGGCTGAGCCATCTCTTGCCGCGCGACCAGATCCAGCCAGTCCTGCCTCCGTCTTGAGAGCGCGCGCGTTTTCGCAAAAACAATTCTCAAGAAGAGGGAGGAGCAAAGGTTGAAATGCCGTATAATCTTTCATGACGATCCGGCCTCCGCAGGATACCGGCCGGGTCGGGAAGTCTCGCGACGCACCCGTGTTGGCACGGTCATCCCCGCGAACGGTGGCCGCTCCGGGTGGGCGCGCAGGCGGCGGTTGCCGGAAATGGCCGCCTGATGCGCCGGGCGGGAACACCCGGTATGACTGCCCGCAGGTGCGCATTGCAAGACTTTCCACTGAAAGAGCGTTTCCCGCGTGTTGTGGCGGCATTTCCTTTGTCTTGCACATCCTTAGCCCGGGCCGCCGCAGCATTCTGTCAAACAGCAAAGGAGGGGTTGCAGTGCGATTGACAGGACACCGGAGAGATTCACTCCGCACGGGCTTCACTCTGATCGAGCTGTTGGTGGTCATCGCCATCATCGCCATTCTGGCGGCGATCCTGTTCCCTGTTTTCTCGCGCGTCCGGAATCAGGCGAAGATCTCGGCGTGCACCTCCAACATGCATCAGTTCGGGCTTGCCCTTGAGCTCTACATGAATGATCACAAGGGATACATGCCGATCGCTTACAACATCTGGTACCCCACGGCGTACGGTGGCGGCTGGTATGACTCTGCGGGTAATCCGACATTCTCCAACTACTTTGAGGCTCTGGACAAGTATATGAAGAGCCCGCAGGTGGCCATCTGCCCCAGCAAGCCCATTGACTACATCCGGGACAGTCTGGCCGGACTGTGGTATACCGATCCGGCCAACAAGAGGGGCAAGACCAAGTGGTGGGGCGCGGTCTATACGCCCTCGATGTGGACCCATCCGGCGGGCTCCATCGGGCCAGGCTCATACGCGGAGATACCCTGGTCGCAGCGCGGCGCGCTTGTGAAGCTGGACTCCTATGACTTCGAGGGGAAGGTCAACGCCACACGCTCCTCGACGATCATCCTGTTCTGCATGGCGGGAACGTGGACGTTCTGGGAGCCCCGAGACTGGTGCCCGGACAGGATCTGCCGTGGCTCGCACGACCGGGGGACACCGGGGCTATTCGCCGATATGCACGTTCAGTTTGTGACCTACGACAAGGTCGGCAAACTCTAAGCGCCGTTCAACCGGCTGCAATCCCGGGAGGGGGAGGGGGTTTTTGCGCCCCCTCCCTTCCTGTTTCGCTGCAACGCGTGCTCAGGCCAGTCCTCCTGTCCC
>JBBFLP010000068.1:6412-12786 GCA_037478975.1 Armatimonadota bacterium | reverse complement strand
CGGTCAAGCATTTCCGCACAAATTCGCGGGATGGGAGAGAAATGGGCAAAAGGTGCCTGAGCAGGACCGACGCCGTCTGCGTTTGACACGAGCCCTGCGCCGGAGGTATATTGTGAAAGGCAATTCGGGGCTATTCTGAAAGGTTTTCGCCCGGGTCCAGGCGGCCCGGGCCTATTGCTGTTTCGGCCGTTTCTTTACGGACTCATGTTCGACAACCTGACAGCCAGATTGCAGGAGGTGTTCCGCAACCTGAGGGGCGGCGGACGCCTCACCGAGCAGGACGTGGACTCCGCACTCAAAGAGGTGCGCCGCGCCCTGTTGGAGGCTGACGTCAACTTCCGGGTGGCCAAAGAGTTTGCCGCTCGCGTCCGCGAGAAAGCCGTGGGCCAGGAGGTGCTGGAGAGCCTGACCGGCCCGCAGCAGGTGATTGCCATTGTCCGGGACGAGTTGATCGCGCTGCTGGGGGAATCCGACCCCCGGCTTGCCGTCAGCGCCAGGCCTCCCACCGTCATCCTGCTGGCGGGTTTGAACGGCGCGGGCAAGACCACCACGGCCGCCAAGCTGGCGCTCCGGTACATCTCTGACGGGAAAAAGCCGCTCCTGGTGGCCGCCGACGTGCACCGTCCGGCCGCCGCGGAGCAGCTGGCGGTGCTGGCGCGCCAAGTGGGAGCGCAGGTCTTCACGGGCGGGGCTGGCAGCACAGCCGTACAGGTGGCGCGGGACGGCATAGAGCTGGCCCGGCGTCAGGGTCTGGATCCGGTCATCGTGGACCTGGCCGGGCGCCAGCATGCGGACGAAGACCTGATGCGCGAGCTGGCCGATGTCAGCCGCGCCGTGCAGCCGCACGAAGTGCTTCTGGTGCTGGATGCCATGACGGGCCAGGACGCGGTCAACACGGCGGTGGAATTTGGAAAGCACGTGCCGGTGACAGGGTTCGTGCTCACCAAGATGGACGCCGACGCGCGGGGTGGGGCGGCCATCAGCATACGGCACGTGACGGGACTGCCCATCAAGCTGGTCGGCGTCAGCGAGAAGATGGACGGTCTGGAGCCGTTCCATCCGGACAGGATGGCCCGCCGGATCCTGGGGATGGGGGACGTCCTGTCTCTGGTGGAGAAGGCGGAGCAGGCCTTCAGCGAGGAGCAGGCCCGCCAGCTGCAGGACAAGCTGGCGCACGATACATTTGGCTTTGATGACTATCTGGAGCAGCTCCGCCGGATGCGCAGGATGGGTCCACTGGAACAGATCCTCTCCATGATCCCCGGGCTGGGGGCGTCGGCGCGCCAGCTGGAGGAGGCGGGAGTCAACGAGAAGGAGATGGACCGCATCGAGGCTATCATCAACTCGATGACCCCGCAGGAGCGCAGGGATCCGTCCATCATCAATGGCAGCCGCCGCAGGCGGATCGCTCTGGGCAGCGGCACCAACATCCAGGATGTCAACAGGCTGCTGCGCCAGTTTCAGGATATGCGGCGCATGATGCGCCAGCTCGCCAGTATGGAGCAAAATCCGAAGGCGCTGAAGCGCCTGGGGAAGTTGCCGTTTCCGGGAGGATAGGGCATTTAGTCAGTTGCCCTGAGATTTGCGGGCCGCGGCCCGCGGAACGCATTCGGCCTGCCGGCGGGGCCGGTGGGCGAAGGAGGATACGCACAAGACTTGGCCGTTAGAATGCGACTCAAGAGAATGGGGACGCGCCAGAAGCCGTTCTACCGCATCGTGGTGGCGGACTCGCGCTCCCCGCGCGACGGGCGGTTCATCGAGCAGATCGGGACTTACGACCCGAAGCTGGATCCGCCGGCGGTGACGGTGGACCGGGAGAAGGCGGAGTTGTGGCTGTCCCGCGGCGCGCAGCCGTCCGATACGGTGCGGGCGCTGCTGGTGAAGCAGGGTATCCTGCCGCCGCTTCCGCCTCGCGAGCTTGGCGGCGGGCAGAAAGTTGCCGCCGCTGCTCCTGCTGCTCCCGCGGGCGAGGAAGCCCCGGCGGAGCAGGAGTAAGGCGCACAGGACGACAGGGGCGGGAAGGCTCAAGGAGCGGCGATGAAAGCGGTGCTGGAAGTGATCGTCCGCGGACTGGTGGACGAGCCGGAGCGGGTCCGGGTCCGGGAGACGGTCTCCGGGTCCAGGGTGACCTATGACATCAGCGTCTCGGAGCGGGACCTGGGCAAGGTGATCGGCCGGGACGGACGCATCGCGAATGCGCTGCGGACGGTGGTGAGCGCGCTGGCGGCGCGGCAGAACAGGGAAGCCCAGGTGGAGATTCAGTCCTGAGACCTTTTGCGGGACGCCGGATGGTGACGCGGTGAACGCGGCTCTGGTGGTCGTCGGTCGAGTGATGCGTCCGTTCGGCATCCGGGGCGAGCTGAAAGTCGCTCTGGAGACCGATTTCCCGGATGTTCTGCGCCAGCGGCGGGAGCTGATCGTCACCCGTGACGGCGTCAGCGGATCCCCCGCCGCAGTGGAGTCCGTAAGGATGCATCAGGGGGCGGCTCTGGTCAAGCTCTCCGGTGTGGATACCCGGACGGACGCGGAGGATCTGCGCGGAGCGCTCCTCGCGGTGCGCGAGGAGGACCGTCCCGAGCTGGAGGAAGGCCGCTTCTGGCTGGACGATATCATCGGGCTGGAGGCGGTCTTCGAGGACGGCAGGAGCATCGG
The DNA here is from genome assembly GCA_037478975.1 of Armatimonadota bacterium. Classification (GTDB taxonomy): domain Bacteria; phylum Armatimonadota; class UBA5829; order DSUL01; family DSUL01; genus CALCJH01. The sequence goes on along the minus strand of JBBFLP010000068.1, from coordinate 10,134 downwards.
GGTCATTACCGAAGTGCTGACCGGACTCGCGAACGATGTCTGGGTGGCCGGGAAGGTCTTGATTCCCGCGGTGAGCGAGTTTATCGTGCGCGTGGATCTGGAAGGACGGCGTGTGGTGGTCAGGGACATCGCCGGCCTAACCGGGGACTGAAGGAAAGGGCGGCCCGCCCACCCGATGATCATAGAAGTGGTCACGCTCTTCCCGGCGATGGTGGAGCAGTGCGCGTCGCACAGCATCATCGGCCGGGCGCGGGAGAGTGGAGCCCTGCAGTTGCGGGTGGTGGATCTGCGGGATTACACCCACGACCGCCACCGGACCGCGGATGATGCTCCATACGGCGGCGGCGCCGGAATGGTGATGAAGGTGGAGCCGCTGGATGAGGCCATCACGGATCTCCGCCGGAAGGCCGGGGAGCCGGTGCGGGTCATCCTGATGAGTCCGCAGGGCAGGAAGCTGGATCAGCGCCTGGTGGAGGAGCTTGCGGAGGAGGGCCATCTGGTCCTGATCTGCGGCCACTATGAAGGCGTGGACGAGCGGGTGCGCGAGCACCTGGTGGATGATGAGATCTCCATCGGCGACTATGTGCTGACGGGTGGGGAGCTTCCGGCGCTGGTGCTGGTGGATGCTGTGGCCCGCTATATTCCGGGCGTGCTGGGCAAGGCCGAGTCTGCGGAGGAGGAGAGCTTCCGGGACGGGCTGCTGGAGTATCCCCAGTATACCAGGCCGGAGGAGTACCGTGGGTGGCGGGTGCCGGACGTGCTTCTAAGCGGGCACCACGCGATGATCGCCCGGTGGCGGCGCAGGGAGTCGCTGAGAAGGACGCTGGAAAGGCGGCCTGATCTGCTGGCATCTGCGCGCCTCACGGGGGACGATCTGCAGATGCTGGAGGAGCTGGGAGCGGACGGCGCTCTGCTGGAGAAGCTGAAAGCGGAGCGCCCGTGAAAGGTTTGTTGGTCCCTCCGGGACCGATTCCGGGCCGGTGAAGCGGAAGAGGGGCCGGCCAGTAACTGACAGGAGAGTCCATTGCAGCAGGTTATCCGGGAACTGGAAAAGCAGCAGATGAAGCCGGATGTCACCGACTGTCAGCCCGGTGACACGGTGCGGGTGCACGTCCGCGTCTCCGAAGGGGGCAAGGAGCGGGTGCAGGTGTTCGAAGGGACGGTCATAGGCCGGCAGCACGGCAGCGTCCGCGAGAGCATCATCGTGCGCAAGATGTCCCATGGAGTGGGTGTTGAGCGGACGTTTCTGATCCATTCTCCCAAGATTGACAAGATCGAGGTCACGCGGCGGGGAGATGTCCGCCGCGCCAAGCTCTACTATCTGAGGGGCAAGGTCGGAAAGGCTACACGTATCAAAGAGCGCCGGGACCGGTAAATGACCGAAAAACTGGCTAACCTGAGCTGGCAATCGGTCCTTGTGATCGTTGCCGCTCTACTGGTCCTCAGGTACGCTCTCCTCAAACTGGACGAGCCTCTGGCGAAGTCAGCGGCCGAGGTGGCCGAGTCGCTGGCTGTCGCCATGGCGCTCGTGTTCTTCATCATCCGGCCGTTCCTGGTCCAGGCGTTCTTCATCCCCAGCGGGTCCATGCACCCGACCCTGCTGGAGGATGATCACATCCTGGTGAACAAGCTGGGCTACCGGCTGTTCAAGCCGCAGCCGGGCGATATCGTTGTCTTCAAAGCGCCGGAATCCTGGGACCAGGGGGGCGGCGGCGAGAAGGACTACATCAAGCGCCTGATAGGGATCCCGGGCGATACCATCGAGGTCCGGGGTGGGGAGTTCATCGTAGGCGCTCAGATCCTCAGCCGTTCCGAGGTCAAGAATCTGCTCATCCAGCACGGGGTGGTGCCGGTCAACCGCAGCGAGATACAGTGCAAGTACCTGAAGGACGGGATCATCGCCGACGGCAGGGTCATCAACAAGAAACAGCTGGCAGCCTGGCTGGGCGTGAAACCGGAGGATATCAGGATCGTTCCCGGCCAGACTCTGCGCAACGGCCAGGTGCTGGACGAGCCCTACACTCTTGAGGATCCGGACTACGACCTTCCGAAGACGAAGGTGGAGGAGGGGACGGTCTTCGTGATGGGGGACAACCGGAACAACTCCAACGACAGTCACCGCAACGGTGCTCTGGAGCGCAAGCGCCTTCTCGGCAAGGCCATGCTCATCTTCTGGCCGCCGTCCCGCATCCGGTTGTTGATCTAGCGGAGGAGCCGGCGGGGCGGCCGGGAGTGCGAGGAGGATCGGGAATGCCGCCGGAATCCGGGAGCGTTGGATCGTCGCGCACTGCCCCCCGCGACCGCTGGCGCTTTGAGCGCCTGGCGTGGGACGAAGGTTTCGTCCGGGTAGCGGGAGTGGATGAGGCCGGCCGCGGCCCTCTGGCCGGTCCGGTGGTGGCGGCGGCGGTCATCCTTCCCCCGGACTTCGACCCGGATGGCATCGAGGATTCCAAGTCTCTCTCCGAAGCGCAGCGCGAGCGCGCCTGGGAGCGGATCCGCCAGCAGGCTCTTGGTGTCGGTATCGGCGTGGCCGGGCGGGACGAGATCGATCGTATGAACATCCTGGAAGCATCCCGGAAGGCGATGGCGGACGCGGTGCGCGCCCTTTCTCCTCTGCCGGATTTCTGCCTGCTGGACGGATTGCCCGTGCCGGGGTTCGTCACTCCGCACCGGGCCGTGCCCGGCGGCGATGCATTGAGCGTCTCCATTTCCGCCGCTTCGATCGTGGCCAAGGTCACCCGTGACGGCCTGATGCGCGAGCTGGACGCGAAGTACCCGGGGTATGGCTTTGCGCGCAACAAAGGCTACGGGACCGCCGAGCATCTCCGGGCGCTGGAGCGTCTCGGTCCCTGCCCGGAGCACCGGATGAGTTTTGCTCCGTGCGCGCGGATTGTGGCGCAGCAAAGCCTCCCACTCGGCGCTCAGGAGGGACGCCAGAGACTACTGGCCGGTGCGGCGTCGGAGAACGTGGCGCGCGCCTTTCTGCGGGGTCAAGGGATGCGGATCGTGGCGTCCAACTACCGCTGCCGGTTCGGCGAGATAGACATCATCGCGCAGGACGGTGAGACCATCTGCTTCGTGGAGGTCCGTAGCCGCAGGTCCGGAGCCCCTGTCGGAGCGGCGGAGTCCGTGGATGCCCGCAAGCGTGAAAAACTCGCGCGCGCCGCGCGGAGCTGGCTCCAGGAGCAGGGATGCGAGGCCCCGTGCAGGTTCGATGTGGTTGAGGTAGAGTGGAGAGGACGCACCGGACGGGTGGGGCAGTTCCTGAAAGGCTGTTTTACGCCTTCATCCGACGACCGGTTCTGAAAAAGAGGCTATCTGGCAAGCGCTCGCGGAACCCGCGGCGAAGGGGATTGCGTTACGGTTCTTGCCATGATTGCCAGTACACACCTTGAGAAATACCTGATGCGACCACATACCGCTGACCAGATCATGACGCGCAATGTCATCACGGTGAAGAAGGGCGCCTCCGTGGAAGAGGCCATGCGCCTGATGGCAAAACACAACATCAGCGGACTGCCTGTGGTGGATGTGGACGATAAGCTGGTCGGCATCATCTCGGAGAAGGACCTGCTACTGAGGGGAATGCCGGCCCCTTCCAGCGGACCGGCTCCTTTGCCGTTCACGGAGAAACTGCCGGACCCCGTGGCCGAGGCCGCGGCCCGGGCCAGCGCCGTGACGGTCGGGGAGGCCATGACGCGCAAGGTCATCTCTTTCACCGA
>JBBFLP010000068.1:0-6312 GCA_037478975.1 Armatimonadota bacterium | reverse complement strand
GGCGAATCCGTTCGCGACGGAACGGTCATGGTCAAGCGGCTGTCCATCTACCTCATCCTGATCGCCTATGCGGTGCTTGTGGCTTACCCGCTCGCTTGGGTGGTCATCGCAAGCCTCCGTAGCTCCTCCGAGATCAGTCAGGATCCGTGGGGGCTGCCACAGCAGCCTCGCTGGGAGAACTATGTCAAGGCCTGGCTGGGTGACACCCTTTCCGGCGATCTGGGGCTGGCTCAGGCTTTCCTGAACAGCGCGGTCGTGACCGTGGTCAGCATGGTGTTCCTGCTGCTCATCAGCGCGATGGCGGCTTACGTGCTGGCCCGGTATGTGTTCCCCGGCTCCGGGATGCTTTACAACGTCTTCCTGTTCGGGATGATGTTCCCGGTGTTTCTGGGGGTCATTCCGCTGTATCTGCTGCTGAACCGAATGGGCCTGCTGAACACGTATGCGGGCCTGATCGTCGCCTACGTGGCATATTCCCTTTCGTTTACCATCTTCATCCTCACGGGGTTCTTCAAGACGTTGCCTGGCGAGCTGGCGGAGGCGGGGGCGATTGACGGATGCTCCCGGTGGGGCATCTTCTGGAGGATTATGCTGCCGCTCGCGCGTCCCGGCCTGATTACGGCCGGCATCTTTGATGCCATCGGGCTATGGAATGAATACCCGCTGGCGCTGGTCATCATGACCGAGAACGACCGCATCACCCTGCCGCTTGCCATCGCCAACATGGCTCAAAAGCAGCACTATCAGACGGACTGGGGCGCCCTGTTCGCCGGGCTGGTCATCGTGATGGTGCCAACGCTTGTGGGCTACATCCTGTTCCAGAGGCGCATCACGGCGGGGCTGACGGCGGGAGCGGTGAAGGGCTAGACGGGAGCCGGAAGATCGAAGGGATGGCAAACGCCCCCGGCAGGGATCGAACCTGCGCTTCGGGCTCCGGAGGCCCGCGCTCTATCCACTGAGCTACGGGGGCGCGCGCCGCAAGCGGCAACAGCCATTATACGGAAAGCGGCCCAGCTCGTCAACGCGGAGCGCCGGACGGTCCGTGCGGCTCCGGCACCTGTTCCTCCACCTGCCGCTGCAGATCCGAGTCCATAAAGTGCTCCATCCGGTCCGCCGGGGAGTGCAGATGGTCGTCTGGCAGCGGCAGGTGCTTGGCCAGGTAAGCCTCCCACAACCTGTGCCGGTGCACCAGTCTGGAGGCTCGTTCCTCGCCGCTGGCGGTCAGCCGCAAGCCGTCCCCCGACTTCACAAGCAGACCGGCACGCCGTAGCAGCCAGAGGGCCGCCCGGGAGGCAACACCGCCTCCCGCCGCATCCAGCGCGCCGGATGCTGTCAGTGGTGTCCGCGCGCCGCTCTCCTGCCAGCGGTAGGCCAGTCCCAGCAAATCTTCACCGGATATCCGCAGTCCCAGCCTCACCTGTGCAAGCCTGCGCGCCACAACGCCGTATCGCGGCGCAAACAGAACAGCCAGCAGAAACAGTCCGCCAGCCACCACCGAGGCCATCCCGGCGACGGGCGCGTCATAGACCGCAGCGATGTTCCTTCCCAGGATGGCGATGAGGATTCCGGTGGCCGCGGCGATGAGCGTCATCCAGTGCAGGCGGTCCGTCAGAAGAAACGCCGTGGCCGCCGGCGCGATGAGCATGGCCACCACCAGGATGGAGCCGACCGCCTCGAACGCAGCCACTGTGAACGCTGCCACCAGCCCCATCAGCAGGTAATGGACCCGGTCCGCGTTAATGCCCAGCGTCGTCGCCAGCTGCGGGTCGAAGCTGACGATCTTCAGCTCTTTCCAGAAGAGAGCTACAAAGGCAACGGTGACCAGGAAGGTGGCGCTCAGGGTCACCGCCACACGGGGGATCTCCATGCCGAACACTGTCCGCGTGTCCAGCGCGGCGGACTCCAGCACGCCATACAACACGCATCCGGGATCCAGATCCACGTGACTTGCCACCCGGGTGATCATCACCACCCCCAGCGCGAACAGAGACGTGAATACCACCCCCATCGCCGCGTCTTCCGGCACATTTGCATAGCGGTGGATCAGGTGTGTCAAAAGCGCGGTCAGCAGTCCGGCGGCCATAGCCCCGGCCAGCATCGGGAAGGGTTCGCGCGTTCCCGTCAGCATGAAGGCAAGCGCCAGTCCGGGCAGCACGGCGTGGGAGATGGCGTCTCCCAGCAGGCTCATCCTGCGGAGCACAAGGAACGTCCCCAGCAGCGCCCCGGTCACGTTGACCAGCGCCATTGTGGCGATGATCCAGAAGACGATGGCGTCCATACCGAACACTGTGTCCATCAGCGTCCCTCCCTGGCGGCGCCTTCCAGCGGATGGACAGATGCGGGAACCCGGTCTTCCGGCCAGCGCCCTTTCTGTTTCAGCCGGTCTTCCAGTTGATGCAGCATCTCGGGCGGGAGAATGTGCTCCAGCTCGTCCGCGTCACGGTCCACGTGGTCGGCGGCGATGGACGCCTGCTCCACCAGATACAGCTCCCAGAGCCGGTGCGCTCGCACCACGTCCAGGGCTCGTTGAAGCCCGAGGTCGGTCAATGTCCACCTGCCGTCCATTGTCCTGCGGACCTCGCCGCGCGCTTCGGCCCGCCGCAAAAGCTTCATCGCATCAGCCACGCTCCAGCTGCGCTTGCCGGCCACATCCTCCGCGGTAACGGCAGAGTCAGGTGATTCCTCCACCAGCTCATACAGAGACCGCAGCAGATTCTGCCGGGCCACGCGCTCCTGCATCTGGAGTCTTCGCACGACTCCTGCAGCGATCCCCCGGCGCGGAGCCGCGAACATCGAGAACAGACAGACTGCTGCCGCCGCCAGCACAATGACCGGCCCGGTGGGCATCCCTTCCCGGATGGAGCTGACGTATGTGCCGCCGACCGCGCTTCCCAGTCCGATGGCTCCTGAGAGAGGAAGGAGAGCGGCAAGCCGGTCCGTCCAGAACCGCGCCGCCACGCCCGGGATGATCAGCATGGCTGCCATCAGCACCACGCCGACCGCCGGGAGCCCGATCACCGTTGCGGCTACCAGCAGGGTCATCATCAGAATGTCAAGCGCGGGAACCGGCCAGCGCTGCACCGCGGCGAAGCCGGGGTCGAAGCTGAGAAGCAGAAACTCCTTCTGGAACAGCCACACCAGCAGCAGGATGTTCGCTGAGGTCACCGCGATCAGCAGCAGGTCCTGGCTCACCAGTCCCGCCGTCTTGCCCAGCAGGAATCCCTCCAGCCCGGCGTGCGCGCCGCTCGGGTCGCGCTGCACGGCGGATGTCAGGACGATTCCCAGCCCGAAGAAGACGCTCAGCACCAGCCCGATGGCGGCATCCTGGCGCGTGCGCGTGCTCTGCCGCAGCCATGAGATGACCATCGCTCCCAGCACGCCGGACACCAGCGCTCCCAGCAGAAGCAGGAAGAAGTTGCGCTCCCGCGCCATCAGATAGGCCAGGGCGATACCGGGCAGCGCCGCGTGCGCCACTGCGTCCCCGATCAGCGACCGCCGGCGCAATACCGCGTAGCTTCCGATGACGGCGGAGGATACGCCCAGCAGACCGGAACCCGCCAGCACCATTACGGTGTTGTACGGCAGCCCTGCCGAGGCGCAGGCAGTCTGCACCCAGCCTAGCAGGCGTTCGGCTCCAACAAGGGCGAACAGGGCCGCCTGAACCGCCGCCAGAGCGAGAACCGCAAGCCACGGAGCAGGGCCGGACATACGCTTAGACGCTCCTTCTCTGCACAGCGTCCGCCGCCTGCTCCAGCAGCGGCAGGCGGCCGCCATAGGTATTCCGCAGGTTCTCCTCTGTGAAGACCTCCTCGATGGGCCCGTGCGCGACGACGCGCATGTTCAGCAGCACCACGTGGTCGAAGTATTCCCGGACCGTCTGCAGGCTGTGGTGCACCACCACGACGGTCCTGCCGTGGCTGCGCAGCTCCTGCAGGATCGTGAGAATAGCCTGCTCCGTGGCGGCGTCCACTCCCGCGAAGGGCTCGTCCATGAAGTAAAGCCGGGCCTCCTGCGCAAGAGCCCTTGCAAGGAACACCCGTTGCTGTTGGCCGCCCGAAAGCTGGCTGATCTGGCGACCCGCGAAGTCCTGAAGCGCCACCTTCCGCAGGCAGTCCATCGCCGCGTCACGATCCTCACGCCCGGGCCGCCGGAACCATCCCAGCCTGCCGTACCGGCCCATCATCACCACGTCCAGGACGCTTACGGGGAAGTCCCAGTCCACAGACTCGCGCTGAGGCACATAGCCGATCAACGAAAGTTGCTTTTCAATGGGTTTGCCATACACCTCGACCCTGCCGCTTGCCCGGGGCACCAGGCCGAGCGCCGCCTTGATGAGCGTGCTTTTGCCCGCCCCGTTGGGACCGATAATGGCGATCAGGCGTCCCTCCGGCAGCTGCAGGTCGATATCCCAGAGCACGGGGCGCCTCTGGTAGGCCACCGTCATATCGTGGATCTCAAGCGGCGGCGCGCCCGACGCTATCGTGTCCTCCACTATGCCCTTCTCCTGCGTTGCCGTCATATTCAGCCTCTTGATTCTGCTATCTCAGAGACCGGACGATGGTGTCCACATTGTGCCGCACCATCCCGGCGTATGTTCCCTGCGGCGTGCCCTCAGCGCCCATGGCATCCCCGAACAATTCTCCCCCGATGCGCACCTCGTGCCCCAGCGCCCGGCACCCTTCGATGAGCGCCTGCACGTTCTTTGGGGAGATGGTTGACTCCACGAATACAGCCTTGACGCCCCGGCTGGCCAGGAATCGCGCCAGCTCATTGATATCACGCACGCTTGCCTCGCTCTCCGTGCTCAGCCCTTGGATGCCGCGCACCTCGATATCGTAGGCTTCTCCGAAATACCGGAAAGCATCGTGCGCTGTCACCAGTACCCGGCGCGGACGGGGGATGGTTGCGATCTGTTCCTTGCTGTAGCGGTGCAGCTCCTCCAGCTCCGCCAGATACCGGCGCGCGTTCTCCTCGTAGACCTGTGCGTTAGCGGGGTCGGTTTCCTTCAGCGTGTCTGCTATGAGGCGCACCACCATCTGCCACAGCGAGACGTCGAACCAGATATGCGGGTCCAGGGCTCCTTCTGGGGTTCTCCTCAGCCGGTCGGCTGGCAGGCTTTCTCCCAGCGCCACAACCGGCTTGCGCTCGCCCAGCCGGGACAGCACCTCGCCCATCCGCCCTTCCAGATGCAGCCCGTTGTAGAACACGATATCGGCGTGCGCCAGCAGCCGGATGTCCCGTTCGGTCGCCTTGTAAAGGTGGGGATCAACGCCCGGGCCCATCAGAGCGCGCACCTCGGCCAGCGGCCCGGCCACATTGCGCGCCGCGTCCGCGATCATCCCCGTCGTGCAGACGATTCGCAGACGGCCATCGTCTTTCTGTTCCGGGCCCTTGCCGGCGCAACCGGCCAGCAGTGCGGCGCACAGCAGCAGGGCCGCGCCACTCGTCAGGAGTCTCACCGCCATCCTGCGCCCTTCAATCGAACCTCACACTGTACCCGATGCCAGCGAATGCGGATGGACCGTTGCCGTCCAGCCCTCGCCCGGCGTACAGATCCCACTGTGTCGTCGCGTTTGCTAATAGGCTGACGCCCCAGGTCATGACAGGCTCCCACTGGCTTCCTTCGGGAAAATCCGCATACAGCTCGCCGTACCATGCAGTACCGGGCCGCAGATCTCCTCCCACGGACAGCCACAGGATCCCGTTCCAGCTTCGGGCGCCGTCGCGGTAGAGCCGCGAGGCCCCCGCGTTGATCAGCAGAGAGATGTCTCCCAGGCTCCGCTCCGCTGCCAGCCAGGCGCCGTAGTCGCTGCGTCCCTGCGACTCCCGGGCCGACCCGGAGGGCAGGGTGGCGAACACCGTCAGCGACCGCGGTGTCTCCGCGCCTTCGCCGCTCAAACGCAGCTTGCTCCCGATGCTGATATCCCCGGACTGCGCACCGCCTCCGGCGTGCCACGCCCAGCCCGGCGCTTCGATCCTGAGCTCCGCCCGCTCCGAGAGTCCGTGCCTCACCAGCAGGTTCGGTGCGAGCCACGAGTGCCCTTCTCCGTGCCGTTCCCGGCAGTACTCCCAGAATGTCTCGACCTGGGTGCTCCCCTTCGGCAGCACCGCCGCACTGTCCGGGCGGTCCGTCACGATGGCTTCCTGCGCTGTTGCTGATGCTGCAGCGAACCCGAGCATCGCCACCATTATTCTGATCCCGGTCATTCTTTCTCCCCGCAGTTTCCGGCTTCCGCGAAGATGAGTCCCGCCTCAGCCGGCGTAAGAGCTACCGCGCCGGCGGGCGTCTGCATTGTTATCGGCCCGTCCGCC
>JBBFLP010000067.1:4295-12803 GCA_037478975.1 Armatimonadota bacterium | reverse complement strand
CCTCCCCACCGCCTCTTGACCTCGGTGACCGGCATGATCACGTCTTCGAAACTGTGTTTGGCGTCTATGCCGACCATCTCGATCAGGTCGTCCATCACCAGCGTCAGATTCCCGCACGAATGCAGGATGAATGCCTTCCCCTCCGCGTGCACGGCATCGGCGATCCGCCTCAGACCGGGGAAGATCAACTCGCGCAGCGCCTCGGGAGGAAGGAATGTCTGGGTCTTGAAGCCCATATCATCTCCCAGCGCGCACGCGATCACATCGGGATGCGAGGCCGCCTGCCGGGCCACGGCCACCTGCTGATCGTTGATGCGGGCGATGATCTCGCGCACAAGATCCGGGTCGTCGTAGACCATCAGGCAGAAATCTTCGGCCCCCACCAGCCACATCGCCCATTCCAACAGGCCGCCCCCCAGGTTCACCACCAGCTTCATCCCCTCGGGCAGATGGGCGGCGCAGTATTCCACCAGCTCATATGAGACCTCTTCTGGCGTCGGCCAGTCGAACGTCTCGAAGCCGTGGCGGTCCTTGATGGGAGCGTGACGGTCATCCATATAGTTGCGGTCGAAGCCGCTCGCGTCCTTGAGCGGCTGTCGGCTGATGCGTGTGGAAAATCCGAATCCAACGCCCGGGCTCAGGTAGTCATAGCCCAGCAGATACTGGCAGCGGATGTGCGGGTCGCAGTCCGGACGTCCGCCCAGCGGCAGGCGCGGTTCGTTCCGGACCTCTCCGATGGCGCGTTCCTGTACGGAGGTATCGCTGAAAAACTCATAGACCGGCACCCGGTCTGGCTCCTGCTTCTGAAGGACGGTAAGCAACCGGCGGTAATCGGGCTCGGTCCCGAAGATGCTGGGCATTGTGGGTTGCCTTTCTTCAGAACTTCTCCCAGTGCAGCACCTGGGAGAGAGGCTTCTTTTCGGGCTCGGGGATGATTTCGGGATGGCCGATGGCGACCAGCGACACCAGCTTCACATCCTCTGGCGCTCCCAGATACCGCGCCACATCCTGCGCGTAGGGCTTTTTGTCGCCGGCCACCCAGCAGCTTCCCAGACCATAAGCCCGCGCCGCGTTCAGGATGTTCTGAGTCGCGGCGCTGCCATCTTCCAGATAGTATTTGCCTTCCTCGCACAGAACGGCGATGCACGCGGATGCGCTGGCGATAAACTTGCCGTAGTCCGTCATGTCCGCGACGGCGCGCAGACGCTCGCGATCCGTTATGACCACGAAATGCCAGGGCTGGATGTTGATGGCCGTGGCGGCCAGGCGTCCGCAGTCAACGATGTCTTCCAGCACCTCACGCGCCACTTCCCCGGACCGGTAGCTGCGCACACTCCGTCTGGTCTTCATGCACTCGATTGCGTCCATTCCGGAAACTCCCCCGTATGCGATTCACCCTCGCGTGTTCTGTCGTTGTCTTCCCTGCCATGCTTCGTCAGCCGGAACGCCGCTCCCTGCCGCGAGGAGCCTTCGCCCACGTGCCGCAGAAAATCTCTTGAAATCTCCGCAAAGAAAGGCGCTCAGACTGGCATTAAAACTGACCCGCAAGGAAAGGAGAGGTGGACGGGGCTCGCAGGTTTGAAACCTGCGAGCCCCTTTTCTCGAATTCCGCCGAATCGAACTGTTTGACTCAAACTGGCCGCCTACTGGCGCACCAGCTCAAACCAGTCTATGTTCACCAGTCCGTCGTCAAAGATCAGCTTCAGGATGTGCTGCCCGGCCGGGATGGAGACAGTTGCGCCCAATGCCGATTCGTGATAGGTATCCCAGTTGTCGTCGGGGTCGTCGAGGTACATTGTCCACCTGGTCACTCCATCCACTTGCAGCCTCACCTTGCTGCTTCCTGCTGCTCCCCTCGAGAACCGGAACTTCAGCCGATAGTTGCCTCCTCCGAACAGACTCTCGTAAGTAAGCCATTCGTTCGGCGCGGTCCATCCCACGAACACCGTGGTATAGTATGGGTCCACAGAGATGTCCACGTCTTCCCAACGGTAAAAGTTACCGGAGTTCCCGGTGGTAGTGTCGTAGTAATCTGTACCGGCGACAGCGTTCTTTATGCCACGCCCACCCTCCGTGTCGCTGTTACGGTAGTGCTCCGCCTGGATTCGTATGTTCCCTCCGGGATTGCCGGGAGACATATTGGTGAAGTAGGTCACCCACCAGAAATCGTTCCGGGCGGTATTCAGCAGATTGTTGTCGGTGCGGCACAACGCATTCTGGAACTGGTCACACCCCTCAATACACTGCCACTGCCACACATACCAGCAGAAGGCACAGATCTTCAGGTCGTTGCCTTTGTTCCAGTCATCCACAGCCTGGAACGCCTCCTTGATCCAGTTGGCCCGGTAACTCTGCTCGGAGAACAGCATGTTGCTGGCCCACTGACCGAAGTACCACTGAGTGTTGGTCTCCGTGATGTAGACCGGTTTCGACGCGCCGAAGATGGAGTAGATCCGGCGCATATACGGGACAAATCCTCTGAAATCGCACTCGTCGCCGTAACGGGGATCCTCGGCGTTTGTATTGGAGATGGTGCTGGCGCCGCTGTAGGCGTGAAGCGGGAAGCAGTCTATCTGCGGCTTGCCCGCGGCATCCTTTTTGACACTGGCAACCACGTTGTCCCAGAAGTTCAGGTTAGCCGTGCCCGGCCACCCACCGGGGGCGTAAATGCCGACTTTCAGATTGGGCCGCACGCTCTTGACGAGCGGATAGACCGAGTTCGGGTCGCTAGGGTCGCTGGTGTTGAAGACCTTAGCGTACCATCCGGAAGTGAACCCGTAGCCGTCGAGCAGCTCATTGCCGATAATCATAGCCTCCAGGAGATCCCCCACTTTGGAGGCGATGAGCTTGCAGTCATGAGCGAAGTAGTACTTCTCGACCCAGTTCTCCTCGGGAGGGATGGTGGACCAGTAAGCGTAGTCCACGCGGAGGATGATGCGGATATTGTTGTTCCGCATGGCCTGGAAGTTGGCTCGCACCTCCGACCACTTGGCCTCGCTCCATGTCCGGGCGTCCTGCGTGTAGATCAGCTCCACGGTCCACATGGCTTTGCCGTTCTGGATCTGAAGACTGCCTGAAGAGGCGCTGGGAGACCAGAAATGGATTCCATAGATCGGATACGTGCCCTGCGCCACAACGGATCCAGCGTGGATGAAGAGAAGGAGTGCAAAGAGCACCAAGACGCTGATGTGCCTGCCTGTCGTCTGCAGCCGTCCGGCACGGTGACGGATGCTTCCCCACGCGTTGAGATACATGCTTGTTGTATCCTCCTTGATCTCTCAGGCGTGACGGTCCAGGAGATGTTGAACGTGGCGGGAGGAATGCTCCCGGGAACCCTGGCCGCCCCTGGCAAGACACTATTCGAGGGCAGGCAGAACGATTCCTCCGGCCCGAGGGAACTTCAGGGCAACCGATCCCCCCGGGTTCGCGAAATGGCAGGCCATGACTAGCACTGAGCAATGAAAGCGGGCCGGCCTCCAACGAGGCCGGCCCGCTATATCACCACGCGACGCGTCTCGGCCCGCTAGAGTGAGGACGTCCCCTCACTGCGGCCCGCCGCTAGCAACGGGCACCAGCTCGAACCAATCTATATAAAGCCTCCCATCTAGGATCTCCAGCCGAAGGTTGTGTACCCCCTCCGGGACATAAACACTATTGAGCGATTCTTGGAGATGAAATGTTTCCCCAAGATCATCCGGGTCATCCAGCGTCATCTGAAAGCGGTTTATACCGTCAATCCAGAAATTAATCCTGCTTCCCCCGGAAAACGGTCTCGCAAAATTCACTCGGAGCTTATACCACCGTCCACCGAACAGACTCTCGTACCTTAGCCACTCTCCAGGCGATGTCCTGTATATAAAGTGCCCGCCTGATGCATCCCTCATGATATCTACATCTTCAGTGCGAAACCACCCACCTTCGTTTCCCGCGGTGGTATCGTAGTAGTCAATGCCGGACAATCCATTCGTATATCCACGCGCTTCCCTAGTATCACTGTTTGTATAATGTTCCGCCTGAACCCGTATAATATCTCCAGGAAATCCCGCTACGAGCAACCTGTTTTTGGTCGTATCAAAGAAATCATTCCTAGCTGCTGTCAGGCGCCAGTTATCTAATCTTTCAAGAGAATTTTGATGCTGGTCGCAAACATTTCTGTCAGAACATTGTGAAGCCCACACATACCAGCAAAGCGCACAAATCTTAATGTCGTTAGCTTTGTTCCAACAGTCAATCGCAGTAAAAGCTTCTTTCAGCCATCCTGGCCTGTAGCTGTCCTCGGAATACCTCAGGCAGCCATCCCAAGGTCCGAAATACCACTGAGTGTTGGTTTCGGTGATATAAACCGGCTTAGACGCTCCAAACCTAGAATAAATCTCCTTAATGTATGGTATAAAACCATTAAAATCGTATCCACTGGCGAACCGTGGGTTTTCGGCTACGAGTGTCTCAGGACAGACTGGGGAGTTGGGGCGAACTGTACTTGCTCCACTGTATGCATGCAAAGGAAAACAATCTATCTGTGGTCGTCCGTTTGCGTCTTTCTTTACGGAATCAAGCACTCTGCGCCAGAACCTTAGGTCACTCTCTCCCGGCCAGCCCCCTGGAGCGTAAATTCCTACCAGCATATTGGGAGCCTGAGCTTTGACCAAACGGTAGACAGTGTAAAAGTCGGATGGATCTGCATTATTGAATACTTTGGCATACCACTCTGCACTGATGGGGCTATTCGGGTATTCTTTGAGCTCATTGCCGATGATCATGGCGTGCACAAATGGGCTGAACCATGCGGCAAATGTCTGGCACATGGAAGCAAATTCCTGTTTTGCCGCCCAGTCATTGGTGGGGGGAATGGTCAGAGAGGGGTGGTAGTCCACTCTTAGGATGATACGGAACCCAGCCTGTTGGATGGCTGCCAGGCGATAATACTCGTCCACCCATCTGTTGATGTCCCAATTCTTTGCCTGGGTGGTGTAAAGCATCTCCACAGTCCACATCTGTCTGCCATTCTGGATCTGAATGGGGCCTGATGAAGCACTGGGGGACCAGAAATGGATGCCATAGATCGGGTAGAGCCCCTGAGCAAGGAGGGAAGAGCTGAGAGCCAGAACGAGGATGGCCGTAAGGCCAAGGGTCTTGACGTGCCTGCCTGTTGTTTGCAGCCGCCCGGCACCACGGCGGTTGCTTCCCCACGCTCTAACGTGCATTTGAGTTGTAACCTCCTCAGTTCTCTCGAAGGCAACGCTTCAGAGTGTCTTGAACGTGGCGGGAGGAGCGTTCCCGGGAGAGACACGCTGAGCGCGCCTTGGTAACGCTAATCATTATACCACTTAACCATGAAATTCCTTCTTAACGGCGGGATTTTTTCCGGCGGAACGGAGCGGAACGGTGGGTCAGGAAGGACTTCCCCCGCCGCTGCGGGAAGGATTGGGGCGGTGATATCTGCGGAAAGGGTTTTCTGGGGACTATGTCTACGGAACGGATTCAGCAGGCGTACGCTCTTGCCAGGCAGCGTTATGCGGAGCTGGGAGTGGATACCGAGGCGGCCATCGAGCGGCTGGCCGGGATTCCCGTCAGCCTGCACTGCTGGCAGGGAGATGACGTGGGAGGCTTCGAAAGCGAAGAAGGGCTGACCGGCGGCGGCATTCAGGCCACGGGGAACTATCCGGGCAAGGCGCGAAACGCCGACGAACTGCGCGCCGACCTGGACAAAGCGCTTTCCCTCATCCCCGGGCGGCATCGCTTGAACCTCCACGCCATTTACGCCGAAACCGGCGGCCGTAAGGTGGAACGCAACGAGCTGGCCCCGGAGCACTTCTCGCGCTGGATCGAGTGGGCAGCTTCAAAAGGGATGGGGATGGACTTCAACCCCTCCTACTTCTCTCATCCGCTTGCGGAAAGCGGTTTCACGCTGGCAAGCCGCGACGAGAGCATCCGGAAATTCTGGGTGGAACACGGCATCGTCTGCCGCAGGATCGGGGCGGCCATCGGAAAGGCTCTGGGAACTCCCTGCGTCACCAACGTGTGGATCCCGGATGGCTACAAGGACATCCCAGCTGACCGCTTAACGCCGCGGATGATCCTGCAGAGGTCGCTGGATGAGCTTTTCGCCGAACCGCTGGATCCATCGTTGAACCTGGATTCGGTAGAGAGCAAGCTGTTCGGCATCGGGTCGGAAAGCTACGTGGTGGGCTCCCACGAGTTCTATCTGGGATATGCCGTAAAGAACGGCAAGTTGCTGTGCCTGGACGCCGGACACTTCCATCCGACGGAGGTCATATCTGACAAGATCTCTAGCGTCCTGCTGTTTGTGCCGGAGCTTCTCCTGCACGTCAGCCGGGGGGTACGCTGGGACTCGGACCACGTGGTCATTCTGTCGGATGAGCTGCGGGCCATCGCTGAAGAGCTTGTCCGCGGCGGCTTTCTGGACAGGGTCCATATCGGGCTGGATTTCTTTGACGCCAGCATCAACCGGGTGGCAGCCTGGGTCATCGGCACCCGATGCATGATCAAGGCGTTGCTTATCGCGCTGCTTGAACCAACGGATCGCCTCAGGGAGATGGAGGCATCGGGAGATCACACCGGGCGCCTGGCCCTGATGGAGGAGCTGAAAACGCTCCCGTTCGGCGCGGTGTGGGACTACTACTGCGAGCGCCAGGGGGTTCCGGCGGGCGGCGCCTGGCTGGACGAAGTGCGCCGGTACGAGCGCGACGTGCTGCTGAGCCGTCAGTAAGCTCAGGACGTCACAGACGCCGGCGGATGGCTCTCGATGCGCGCGCCTTGCGGCGCGCTACTCGACCAACCGTATCAGGGAAGTCTAGCATCAAGAGCCGCTGAAAAGAAGGTCGCCCTCACCCAGACCCTCTCCCGTTCTCAGGGAGAGGGTTTTTGTTCCATCTCCCGCAAGAAGAGCAAGCACATATCGGAGATGCGCAGGGGGCCGGGGGGCTAAAAGCCTCCTTCCCTGGTGGGAGAAGGTTGGGATGAGGGGGGCAACCCGATGTTCCGGGCACTTGTTCCCGGAACTCGGCTCCTACGGTGGTTGAGCCGCCCGGCGGAGCCGGACGAGTCGAAACCACAGACTCCCATCGGCGCGGTCTCGACAGGCGCGCCTGGCGGCGCGCCACTCGACCAACGTACATCTTTCCCCCTTCTGATCATCCCTGCTGAGGCAGGTTACCCCTGTATGCGTGACCTCCGTGGCGGCTGGGCTTGCGCCCCGGCGGGCGAGTTGACCATCATACGGAGGAATGGCACGGGGAAGCCGGAAATCGTCGCTGAGTGGTCGCGTGCGCGGAGGATAGAACTCAAAGTGAGAGGCTGGCTGGTCCTGGTAGCTTCCGTGGCGATGATGCTCTGCCTGGGAGGCATCTATGCCTGGAGCGTATTCGTTACCCCGCTTCGTCTGCAGTTCGGCCTGACGGCCGCGCAGACCCAGTTGATCTTCGGCCTGGCGATCGCTGTGTTCACCAGCACGATGGTCCTCGCCGGACGGCTTCTGGAACGATGGGGGCCGGCTCCGGTGGCGGCGTTTGGAGGAGCCCTGTTCGGAGGGGGGTATCTGCTGGCCTCTGTTTCGGGAGGCAAGTTTGCGCTTCTCCTCCCCGGCATCGGGTTGCTGAGCGGAGCAGGCACGGGATGCTGCTATGTATCCGCCCTTTCATCGTGCGTCAGGTGGTTCCCTTCCATCCGCGGACTGGTAACGGGAATTGCGGTAGCCGGATTTGGCGGGGGGGCCATCGGGCTCACCATTTTCGCCGGGCGCCTGATGGAACGCTCCGGCGACGTATTGAATGTCTTCCGCCTGATCGGCCTCCTGTATGGAGGGGTGGTCTTTCTGAGTGCGCTTGCGCTCTCGTTTCCTCAGAGCAGCTCGCGTTCTGATGGCGGAGTCTTGCCGCTCCGGGATGTCCTGCGGCAGAAGCAGTTCTGGTCTCTGGCGATCGGGATGTTCTGCGGAACGTTCTCAGGATTGATGGTGGTGGGCAATATCCAGCCGATCGGGCTCACCGCAGGACTGGAAGCAGGAGCCGCCGGGCTGGCGGTGATGGCGCTGGCCGCAGGAAACACCGTGGGCAGGATCGTGTGGGGGACCGTGCACGACCGGATCGGCCGGGCGAGCATAGCAGCCTCACTGCTGGCCCTGTGTCTGGCCTTGCTGTTTGTCCTTCCGTCGGCGTCCTCAAAACTTCTGTTTGCTGCCGCAGCCTCGCTGGTGGGATTCGGCTTCGGAGCCTGCTTCGTCGTGTATGCGGCTCAGGTGGCGCGCGACTACGGCCCGTCCGGCATCGGCCAGGTATACCCGGTGATCTTCCTTTTCTACGGGCTCTCGGGGCTGGCAGGACCGCCGGTGGGAGGAGCCGTGTTCGACCGCACCGGCAGCTACGGAGCAGCCATTGCGATCGCCGTGGCAGTGACGGCATTGGGACTCGTACTCAGCACGATTCTTGGAACGAGAAAGGCCACCAGACCGGAGCACGACAGACCCGGCGTCGGTCTATCCTCGGCGCT
>JBBFLP010000067.1:1678-4195 GCA_037478975.1 Armatimonadota bacterium | reverse complement strand
TTTCCGGAAACCCATCCTACGGTGGTTGAGCCGTCCGGCGCAGCCGGACGAGTCGAAACCACGGCCAACAGCAGGAATGGTCTCGATGCGCGTATCTGCAGTGAGGTACTCGCCCCGGGGCGGGGGAGGTCGAGGGTTTAGGGACGAACGTCTAGCGTTGAAGGTTCAAAGCTTCCCGCTTGGCCTAGGGAAAACTCCGTTCCTGTAATGCTTCCCCTCCTCCTGACCATCCTTCGCCTATCCCTGAACACGCTCCTACTAGACGGGGCAGGAATCCCGGACAGTTTGTCACAATACGTACGCATTTATACCTGAATTTGCGGCAGACCCTTGACGCAAGTGTGAATCCGTGCTACGCCTATTCTGTATTCTCTCGCGAACCGCGCACCGTCACAGGAGCGAGAGAGAAGGAGGGTTCCCACCATGACACACGGGAAGACACGTCTCCTTTTGATTGTCAGTCTGGCGGCTGTCTTTCTGCTGGTAGGGCAACTGCAAGCGCAGGTCGCCTACTATGACCCCGACTGGACCCCTGATTGGTTCAAACGATGCATCTACCCAAAGCAGTGGGCATCGTGGGACTTCGAGCAGGGTCTGACCCCGGCCGCCTGGCAGAAAAACTATCCAGAGCCGCAACAGGTTCCCCTGCTCGGCCTGAGCGGAATCATGGCCCTGGGGCCTGGATTCCTTGTGGCCGACAATTCCAACGGTCTGACGCCCGCCTTTGCGGACTTCGCGGTCTGGATGGACAACGTTCCGCGGCCGTACTTCTTCAAGCAGGTCTGGTTCCAGTTCGACGCCCGGGTGGCGGCCGCCGGTGCGTGGCCACAGATCAGTGAGGCACTCCTCGGCTGGCCTCCTAACAACATCGTACGGCTGGTCCAGGGCAAAGACTACCACATAGACGTGACCCCCCAGGGACTCTATCAGGTGACCGCTTACTACGAGATCTGGCCCCAGCCGGAGTGGGAGAAGATCTCCTGGAACTTCCTGATTCCCGAAGGAGCGGCCCTCTATGTGGACAACGTCCGGATGCTGACCCAGTGCACTCCCATTCCTGAGCCAGCCAGCCTCGTTTTGGCTGGCGTGGGGCTGGCAGGGATCGCAGGGCTCCGCCGGAGACGCACAGTCTGACCTCAGGCGCCTCCATCATCCGGGAGGCTGTGCAAAAAGAGGCCCCGGCATCCAATGGAGACGCCGGAGCCCCTCTTTTGCAGGGATTGAAGGATTCCCCTACTCTTCCAGAAAGACCGATTCCGGGTGCAGCAGGTTGCGGTAATCCTCCACCGAACCGCCGTCCAGGCAGCACTCGATAATCCTGCGACCCAGGGGATCCAGATCGGGCTCCAGGAACTGTTGCAGTTGGCGCCGGAAGAAGTCGGACAGGATTTTCGCACCCTCGTCGTAGGCTTCCTCGCCCACCTCGGGCTGCCGGTCCACGCGCAGGAACCAGTTGGTGATGGTCTGGCCCTCGATCATCAGGGTCTTCAGGGCGTATCCCAGCAGCGGGCAGCGGGCAGGAGTGAGCTGCTCGGCGGTGAACCAGGCTCCGCCCCGGCGGGCCAGATATTCCCGGGCCAGCCACTGCGGCATGAAACCCGACCTCCAGGCTCCGATGTGCTGGTTAGGCACAAGGATCTGCCGCATCAACGGAGTCTCCTGGAACTGCCTCAGCAGAAGATTGGCCTGATCCACCATCCGGCCGGTTGCGAATGGCCAGTAAGAACCGACCCCTTCGCTGCTCATCCCCTCGGTCTCGACGATGCTCGGATTGTCGTGCCCGCGCGGAGCCACCAGACGCCACAGCCACGCCAGTGCGGGAGGCAACACGTGGAACAGCCCCAGAATGCCGTAAGTGGGTTTCTCTTTTGTGCACGGAGGAGTCCGCACGCCGAAGCTGCGGATGTCCACCCTCACCGGCCCGTCCACCACGCCCGGCACGATGCGGCGCGGGATGATGACCCGCGGGTTCGGGCATCGCTTGCCCGGCTCGTCCTCGATGTGCTCCCAGATGAGAGCCGTGCTGCCCGGGGCGGCATCAATGTTCAGGAAGAGAAGCGGCTCACGCGGATGTATGGTCACCGCCTCCAGATGAGGGTCCGTACCGTAGCGCTGGATGTGGTTCACCCGGACGAACCAGGCTGCCTCGGCGTCCGTGACCACCAGCTTGCCATCGCCCTTCTGGAACGACGGATGGCACAGGGCCATATCGTCCGTCACCGGGCGCAGGGAACAGCCCCGGGGCAGAGTCAGCAGGCGCCGCTCCCCTGTGACCAGGTTCTCGCCCAGCAGCAGCTGACCGTCGCTCTCGCGGTGCATCTGCTCCAGCATCTCGCTCTTGCCGCCGCCGCTGGCTCCTTCATGCATGATGGTGATCTTGTTGTCATAGGGAGTGATGACCTGCACCGTGGAGCAGTGGGCGGTGACCCAGTCTTCCTGTTCGCCCAGGTTGATGAGGACGCCGTATACCCCCTTCTTGGCGCTGGGACCGGGGTACAGGTTGTAGCTGAACATCTC
>JBBFLP010000067.1:0-1578 GCA_037478975.1 Armatimonadota bacterium | reverse complement strand
TCGAAGGTCAGCTGGCGGAGCTCCGCAAAATCGTAGCCGAACCGCTCCGAGAAGCGCTCCTTGTTGGTGGGCAGGTCATCCGCAATGACCATACAGTCCGGGTCGCGCCGGCGCATATAGGGCTCCGGATAGTTGGCGCTGACGCCGTTCCGGACCCGGCAGACCCAGGCCTCCACCACGCGGCCCTTGCCGGGCACATCGTAGGCAACCTCGTGAATGCCGTTGACGGCATCGCGCGTGGATAGCTCGATGAGGTCTTCTATGTTCTGCGCCACGGTGAATCCCGGGCAGGCCCGGATGATGTCCAGCACGTCGGGCGGTAAGCGCAGACCGGCAATCTCGTTCACAACAGCCAAGGGATGGTGGGTCTCCTTCCACATATATTCAAGACTGGTTCGCACAGACGGAACAGATTATACACCCCCTGCCATGTGGCCGCCTGTAGATACGGTGGTTGAGCCGTCCGGCACGGCCGGGCAAGTCGAAACCACGGCAGGCGGGGGTGAGGTCTCGATACGCGCGCCTGGCGGCGCGCTACTCGACCGACGTAGCGGAATGCGGAGTCTGGAGTCCAGGCGTCGAGTGTCAAGAGTAGAAGGCTGAAGGCTGAAGGTTGAACGTCGAACGTCGAACGTTGAATGTTGAAGGTCGTGGTGGTGCCGTAATCCCACGAACGTGTTCCCGGAACTCCCCCTACGGTGGTTGAGCCGGCCGCCGCAGGCGGACGAGTCGAAAACACAGGCTGGAACATTTCCATTTCTCCGTTCGTCTCTCGGATAATCCTTGATTTGCTCAGGGGAAGGCGCCGTTGCGTCGGTCAGCGTGCTGCCCACGCCTGGTGAAGAGAAGCTTTGCTGCGTCAGGCGATGGGGCTGGTCCAATGAAGGGGTTCAGAAAGATGCGTAAAGCCATCCTGCTCAATACTACGTGCGCGGCGCTGCTGTTCTGCGCTCTCCCATCTCTGGCATCGTGGGAGCGCTGGAGCTGGGGATTCGACGCCTCGATTGACAGGGTGAACTCTTACGGGGTTTTCGGGGTAAACGCCTCAGCTCTCGATGGGTTTGACGCCTTAGACGGGCTGGTCAGGGACGAACCTCGCCCACTGGTGGGGGTATACAGGGTAGCTGGCGAGGACGGGTGGGATGGGCCGACCGGTTTCTACGCCCGCGATATGAGGGCGCCGCTTCCGAAGCTGTTGGGCGCCCGGCAGACCTGGCTTTTCTATACCTGGATAGATTCCCGCTTGGAAGGCGACGTCCCCTGGTTCGCCCTGGGATGGATGTGGGGACAGCTGCCTCCGCCGGACATTTCTGTCTCCATTACACTTCTCAAAAAGCCTGCTGTCATAAGTGGTGGTCCAGATGTTGGGGCAGTGTGGAATCTCTCCGCCAGTCCGGAAGGCGGCGTGCAGCTTCCTCCGTTCAAGACATCGGACGGCAGGGAGGGCTATCTCTTCGCGCTGACGGCCACAGTGATTCCCGAACCCGCCTCTCTTCTCGTCCTTGCAGCCGGGCTGGCCGGGTTGGGAGGCGTGATGCGCAGGCGGCGGTGCGGTCTCGATACGCGCGCCTTTCGGCG
>JBBFLP010000066.1:11408-12804 GCA_037478975.1 Armatimonadota bacterium | reverse complement strand
GCCTCGCGCGCCTGCTCCAGTTGCCGGCGCACGGCAGCGGGTGCGCATCCCCCTGTGTGGTTTCTGGAATGCAGGCTGACGGTGGTCTTCAACGCCTCCGCGGCGTGTGCTCCCAGCGCGGGATGGGTTTGCGCAAGCTCTTCCGGGGAAAGCGAGTCCAGCCGCCGCCCCTCGTCCAGGCACCTGCGCACCAGATTCCCCACCACCTCGTGCGCTTCCCGGAAAGGCACTCCCCTGCGGACCAGATACTCGGCCAGATCCGTGGCGGTGGCGAAGCCATCGTCGGCCGCCTTGGCCATCCGGTCTGTGCTAAACTCGCTTGCCGCCAGCAGCCGTTCCATCGCCTTCAGGCACGAGAGCGTGTTGTCCACGGCATCGAAGAGCGGCGGCTTGTCCTCCTGAAGATCCCGCATATAGGTCAGCGGCAACCCTTTCAGGATGGTCAACAGGGCAACCAGCGCGCCGTGGACCCGTCCGGTCTTGGCGCGCGTCAACTCCGCCACATCCGGGTTCTTCTTCTGCGGCATGATGGACGATCCGGTAGCCACGGAGTCGTCCAGCTCCAGGAAGCCGAACTCTGCGCTGGACCAGATGACCGCCTCCTCGGCCAGGCGCGAGAGATGGGTCATCACCAAAGAGCAGATGAACGCCAGCTCCAGCGCGAAGTCGCGGTCGCTCACCGCGTCCATGGAGTTGGGGATGGGAGCTTCGAACCCGAGCGCCCGGGCGGTCATCTCGCGGTCCACCGGCAGGGATGTCCCGGCCATAGCCGCGGCGCCCAGAGGGCAGTAATTGCTCCGGCTTCGCCAGTCCTGCAGGCGGCTGCGGTCGCGTTCCAGCATCCAGAAGTACGCCAGAAGGTGGTGTCCCAGCGTTACCGGCTGAGCGCGCTGCAGATGGGTGTATCCGGGCAGAAGGGTCTCGACGTGCTCCTCGGCAAGGGTTAACAGCGTGGCCTGGAGCGCGGCGATGGAGTCATCCAGCCGCCGCGCTGCGTCGCGGCACCACAGGCGGAGGTCCAGCGCAACCTGATCATTCCGGCTGCGGGCCGTATGCAACCTGCCGGCGGCCGGGCCGATGCGCTCATACAGCCGCCGCTCCACCAGCATGTGGATGTCCTCGCAGGCCGGATCCAGTTCCACCTTTCCGGCGCGGAAATCCGCCGCAAGCTCCTCAAGCCCTTTGATGATAGTCCGCGCATCCTCTTCCGGGATGATTCCGCAGGCGGCCAGCATCCGGGCGTGAGCGATGCTGCCCCGGATGTCCGCATCCGCGAGCCGGCTGTCCACGTGAATGGAGGCAGTGAACTCCTCCACCACCGGGTCCGTCTGCTTCTGAAACCGGCCGGCCCAGGCCTTCTTTGCCACGTCCGAGACTCTCCCGTCAGGCTCCCTGA
>JBBFLP010000066.1:0-11308 GCA_037478975.1 Armatimonadota bacterium | reverse complement strand
TACCAGAGGCCTTCATAGGCCAGGTCCGCCCACGTCCGGTCCACGGATTGCTTGAAGGCCAGCTCCCGGCGGGTGGCCACCAGCGCCTCCAGCGCCCGATGCGCCGTGACAAGCACCACCGCCGCCGGACACTCATAGTTCTCGCGAACCTTAAGTCCCAGCATCCGGTCCTCCATGATGTCTATGCGGCCCACGCCGTTCTCGCCGGCCAGCTTGTGCACGGTCCGGATCAGCTCCAGCGGACCCATCCGGTCCCCGTCCAGCGACACGGGCACGCCGTTCTCGAAGCCGATGACGATATCGGTCGGCTCATCGGGGGCGTCCTGCGGGTTGACCGTCCACTGGAAGATCTCCTCGGGCGGTGGGAAGTCCGGCTCCTCCAGCCGCCCGCCCTCGATGGAGCGGCCCCAGAGATTCTCGTCAATGCTCCAGATCTTATCCACGGACTGCGAGATGGGGACGCCTTTCTGTCGGGCGTATTCGATCTCCTCGCTCCGGGTCAGATTCTTCTCCCGCATAGGAGCGATGATGTCCATCTCCGGCGCAAGAGTTCGCATGACGAACTCGATGCGGAACTGGTCGTTCCCTTTCCCGGTGCATCCGTGGCAGAATGCCTGCGCCGATATCTTCTTTGCCACCTCCACCGCCTTCTCGGCGATGAGCGGCCGGGCGATGGCCGTGCTAAGAGGGTAGCCCTCATAGTCGCCGTTGGCCTTCACGGCGCGGAAGCAGTAATCGCGCGCGAATTCCTCCTTCGCGTCCACCGTGTAGTGCTCGGTGCCCAGCGCGCGTGCCTTCTCCTCCGCCGTGCGGATGTCCTCCGCCGGCTGACCAACGTCCACGGTCACCGTGACGACGCGATCGAACCCATAGTTCTCCCGCATCATGGGAATGCACACGGAGGTGTCCAGACCTCCTGAATAAACCAGAACGACTGTCTTCAACGCTGTCTCCTGAATTGCTCGTTTCTCGATTTCCTGTCGTTTGCGGGCTACAGAAGGAACGAAAGAAGCCCCATCTGCGCGTGGAGGCGGTTCTCCGCCTGGTCGAAGACCACGGATTGCGGCCCGTCAATGACCTCCGCGGCGATCTCTTCTCCCCGGTGGGCCGGCAGACAGTGCATGACGATGGCGTCCGGCTTCGCGAGCTTCATCAGTTCCGCCGTCACGCACCAGCCACGGAAAGCCTGAAGCCTGGCCTCGCGCTCCTCCTCCTGGCCCATGCTGGTCCACACGTCCGTATATACGACATCCGCGTCCCGGACCGCCTCCCGCGGGTCGTTTGTCACCTGGATTCTTGCGCCGGTTCTCGAAGCGATAGAGAGCGCCTCCTGCAGGACTCCCTCATCCGGACCATATCCATCAGGCCGGGCAAGAGTCATGCTCATCCCCACGCTGGCGCTGATTACCAGCAGGCTGTTGGCCACGTTGTTGCCATCGCCCACAAAGGCCAGTTTGATGCCCGAGAAGTCCGGTTCTTCGGTGGTCCCGCAGCGGTGCTCGGCGATGGTCAGCAGATCGGCCAGCGCCTGGCAGGGATGCTCCAGGTCGGAAAGGGCGTTCACCACGGGGATGCTGCCGCTCTCCGCCAGCCTGACCACAGTCTCGTGTGCAAACGTGCGGGCCGCGATGCCGTCCACCCAGCGCGACAGGCTGCGCGAGACATCTTCAACCGATTCCCGCTTTCCCAGCTGAATATCCGCCGGGGCAAGGTAGATGCTGCGCCCGCCCAGGCGCGTCATCGCCACCTCGAAGGTTACCCGGGTGCGCAGGCTGGGCTTCTCAAAGATGAGCGCCAGGGTCTTTCCTTCCAGAATGGGCGTCAGGCGGCCTTCCGCGGAAGCCCGCTTAAGTCTGCCGCCCTGAAGCAGGACGGTGCGGATCTCGCTCTCGGACAGGTCCGATATCTTCAGCAGACTGCGCCCTTTCAAAAGAGACTGGGCACTCTGAATGGCATCTGAGGTATGCAACAGGCTATGCTCCGATCCTCGCGAATGCCTTCTTCAGCAGTTCCAGGCATTCGCTGATATGGTCTTCCCCGATGATGAGTGGTGGCAGGAATCTCAGAACGTCTGTGCCGATGGCGTTGATCAGCAACCCTTCTTCAAAGGCGGCGTTCAGAACGTCGCGAGCGACGGGCTGCTCCAGGACCATGGCCAGCATCAGGCCTTTGCCGCGCACCTCACGGACTCCACAAGGCGGGTTCAGGCTGCGCAGTCCCTCTTCCAGCAGCCGTCCCATCTTCCGGGCATTGTCCGCCAGGCCTTCCTGTTCGATCACCTCCAGCGCTGCGAGGGCCGCCGCGCACGCAAGCGGTCCGCCGCCATATGTGGTGCCGTGGTCGCCCGGCTGAAAGACCTCTGCAGCGCGCCCGCGGGCCAAACAGCCTCCGATGGGGAAGCCCCCACCCATCGCTTTGGCTACGGTCAGGATATCCGGCGTCACACCGTAACCCTGGAAAGCGAAAAAGGTGCCCGTCCGGCCGCATCCGGTCTGGACCTCGTCGAAGATCAGCAGGGCGTCGTGCCGGTCGGCCAGCGCGCGGGCCGCCTGCAGATACTCCGGGTCCGCCGGCCGCACGCCGCCTTCGCCCTGAATGGGTTCCAGCAGAATGGCGCACGTGCGGGCGCTTACGGCGGCTTCCAGTGTGCCGATGTCGTTCCACGGGACAATGGTGCAGTCCGGCACCAGCGGTTCATATGGCTTCTGGTACTTCTCCTGGCCTGTCAGCGACAGTGTGCCGAGAGTCCTGCCGTGGAAGGACCCTTCCGCTCCCACCAGGGCGGTCTTGTCCTCGCGGATGGATCGCCCGAACTTCCGCGCGATCTTGATGGCCGCCTCATTCGCCTCCGCTCCACTGTTGGCGAAAAACGCTTTCTCCATGCCGGAAAGACGGCACAGCGTCTGCGCGAGCTCGGCCTGCTGGCTGATATGATACAGGTTGCTGACGTGGATGAGGCAGGCGGCCTGCTTCTGGATGGCCTCCACCACCCGTGGATGGCAGTGTCCCACCGCGTTCACCGCAATGCCCGCAAGGAAGTCCAGGTAGCGTCGGCCTTCCGTGCTCCAGAGGTATGCTCCCTCGCCGCGCTCGAACACCACCGGGAAGCGGGCGTAGGTGGCCATAATGTGCTTCTGGTAGGCTTCCTGCGTCTCTTCAAGATTGCCTCGTGTCAGAGTCGTCTCCTGCATCTGCTGCCTCCCGCGCTAAGCCGTGATCATCGTGCCGATTCCGGTATCCGTGAAAATCTCCATCAGGAGCGCCCGCGGCCGCCGCCCATCAATGATGTGTGCCCGCTCCACTCCTCCGCGCACCGCCGCCACGCAGGCCTCGATCTTGGGGATCATCCCCCGCGACGCCCTCCCGGATCGCACCATCTCCATCGCCTCGTCGGCGCTCATCGCAGAGATAAGGCTGTCGGGATCGTGCACATCCTGCAGAATGCCGGGCACGTCGGTCATCAGGATGAGCTTCTCGGCCTTCAAGCGGGCCGCCATCTCGCCCGCCACACTGTCCGCGTTCACATTGTATGATTCGCCGTCCGGTCCGCACGCCACCGTCGAGATGACCGGGATATACCCCCCGGCGGCCAGAGTCTCCAGGATCCCCGGATTCACCTGCCGGACTTGTCCGACAAATCCCAGGTCCACCTCAGCTTGCGCCTTGTCGGCGACGATCAGATCTGCGTCCCGTCCGGAGAGCCCCACGGCCTGGCCTCCCTGGCGGTTGATGGCGCCGACGATGCTCTTGTTGGTCTTGCCGGCCAGCACCATCTCCACGATCTCCATCGTCTCGGCGTCCGTGACGCGCAGGCCGTTCACGAAGGACGGTTCCTTGCCCAGCCGTCGCATCACCTCGCTGACCTCCGGTCCTCCCCCGTGGACCAGAACGGGACGCATTCCCACATAGTGCATCAGCACCACATCCTGGCAGACGCCTTCCTTCAGCCGCTCATCCACCATGGCGGCTCCGCCATACTTGATGACGATGGTCTTGCCGTAATAGCGCCGTATGTAGGGAAGCGCCTCGACAAGGATGCTTGCCTGCTCCTCGGTATACTGCAACGACATCCGTCTTCCGCCCCGCTCAGGTATGATACTCCGCATTGATGCGGACATAGTCGTAGGATAGATCGCAGGTCCAGAAACGGGCTCGCCCGCTTCCCAGTCCCAGATTCAGCTCGATGTCCACCCTGGCAGGTTCCAGCAGGCTCTGGCGCTCCTCCCCGGAAAGGACCTGCGGCTCGCCGCTGCGGACGATCTGCCGCCCGTTGATGCTCAGCGACATTTTCTCCTGTTCCACCGCCGCTCCGGAGCGGCCGGCGGCGGCCAGGATGCGCCCCCAGTTCGGATCCCGGCCGAACAGAGCGGTCTTCACCAGGGGGGAGTTGGCGATCGTCCGGGCGGCCAGCTTGGCGTCGCCGTCTGTCTGCGCTCCCGTCACGCGGATCTCCACCAGCTTGGTCGCGCCTTCGCCGTCCGCCGCAATGGCCATCGCCATCTGGCGGCACATCCAGAAAAAGGTCTCACGCAGTGCTGGCCAGTCCTCCGGAGAGGGGGCTACACCGCTCGCTCCGTTCGCGAAGACCAGCACCATGTCGTTGGTGCTGGAGTCTCCATCCACGGTCACGCAATTGAAGGACTGCTCAACCGCCTCGCGCAGAAGCTCCTGCAGTTCCCCCGCCGGGATAACAGCATCTGTCGTGGCGAAGCAGAACATGGTGGCCAGGTCCGGTTGGATCATGCCGCTTCCTTTCGCGGCCATCCCGATGCGGACCGTTCCTCCGGAGAGACCCAGCTCGCAGGCGATCTCTTTGGGCACGGTGTCCGTGGTCATAATGGCGCGCGCGAAATCCGGACCAGCGGCCGCCGAGAGCTTCCCGGCCGCTTCGGGAATCCCAGTGCGCAGCAGGTCCATCGGCAATCTCTGGCCGATGACTCCCGTGGATGCGCCGCACACCAGTTCCTCCGGCAGCCCCAGCTCCCTGGCGGCGATAGCGCAGATTTCCAGAGCGTCCTGCCACCCCTGCTCGCCCGTGTAGCAGTTGGCGTTCCCGCTGTTGCACACCAGCGCCTGACAGACGCCGCCAGAGAGCCGTTCCCGCGTGATGTCCACACAGGCGGCCCGCACTCTGTTGGTGGTGAAAACGCCCGCCGCCGAACAAGGCCGGTCGCTGACCAGCAGAGCAAGGTCCTCCCGCCCGCTGGCTTTGATGCCACAGCACCACGCGGCCGCCGAAAACCCTTGCGCAGCAGTGACGGATCCGGCTATCAGCCGGGCCCGTTCAAAAGGCTCGATGGAGAAGGGGACCGGCATCCTCAGGGGTAAAGAGCCGGGGCGCACAGTCCCGTCGTCTGGTCCAGGCCGAACATCAGGTTCATGTTCTGGATGGCCTGCCCGGCTGCTCCTTTCACCAGATTGTCGATCACGGAGGTCACCACCAGCTTTCCGGTGCGATGGAGGACCGTCACCCCGATGCGGCACAGGTTGGAACCGGTCACCTGTTTGGTGGCAGGCATCTCACCCTCGCTGCAGACGTGCACGAACGGGGCATCCTGGTAGAAATCCTGATAAGCCTGCAGGATGGCATCCCCATCAGGAATGTCCGCCAGGTCCGCATAGGCCGTCGTGTGAATGCCGCGGACCATCGGGGCCAGGTGGGGGGTGAACGTCACCTTCACGGGCTGTCCTGCGAGCCGGCTGAGCTCCTGTTCCATCTCCGGCGTGTGCCGGTGTTTGGCCACGTTGTAGGCCCGGTAGTTGCCCTCCATCTCGGAGAAGAGATACGGGGTGTCGTTGCGGGACCGGCCGGCGCCGGAGACTCCGGAGGCGCTGGAGACCACCACGTCCGACGGGTCCACCCACTGACCCGCCACGGCGGGAGCCAGCGCAAGAATCGCCGATGTGGGGTAGCATCCGGGATTGGCCACCAGCCGGGCACGCCGGATGGCCTCCGCGTGAAGCTCGGGAAGCCCGTAGACCGCTTCCTGAAGCAGGTCCGGCGCGGTATGCTCCACGCCGTAGTAATCCTTCCAGACGCCGGGGTCGGTCAGCCGGAAGTCCGCCGCAATGTCAATGACGCGGCAACCGTTTTCCAGGAGTTCCCCGGCGTGCTCCATTGCCCAGCCGTTGCCCCGTGCCAGGAACACTACGTCGCATTCGGACGAGGCCCGGGCTGCATCGAAAGGCTGCAGTTCAATGTCCGCTGCGCCTTTCAGACCGGGATAGATGGAGGAGAGCAGCTCACCATCGCTCGACTCGCTGCTCAGGAGGGTGATCCGGGCGCTCGGGTGGGTGACCAGCAGACGCACCAGCTCGGCGCCAGCGTATCCGGTTGCGCCTGCGATGCCGATGCGGATCTCCATTGTCCCCGAACTTCTCCTGCTGTCGAACTTTGTGCCTGCAAAAACCGCATTATACCCGCAGCTGCCGGCTCAGGCAACGCGCGCCGAGGATGACGGATCACAGACGCGGGACGGCAGGAGGGGACGGGACGGGCGGCGGGACAGTCAGGACTTCTCTTCCAGCATCTTGCGCAGGCGCTGGATCTCGGCCTCAAACTCTGCTTTCATGCGCTCCATCTTTTCCAGCAGGTCCAGAATAACCTCCACCCCTGCCAGGTTCACTCCCAGGTCCTGCGTCAGGCGGTGGATCTGCTGGAGCCGGGCCAGGTCGTTCTCGGAATACAGTCTGTTGCGCCCGTTGCGGCGGGCGGGGCGCACAAGACCCAGCCGCTCATACATCCTCAGCGTCTGAGGATGCATCTTGCACAGTCTTGCGGCGATTCCGATCATGAAGACCGGTTCGTCTTTCTTTCTCTCGGGCTGCCTCATCGTCTGCATCACCTCCTTTGCCTGCCGGCCGGAGTCTTTGTGCGCCGTCCCGTCCGTCAGCGCTTCTCGGCTGCTATCTGCATCAGCAGCTCGCGCTCCTTGGGGGTCAGCTGCTTCGGCACGGTTATCACCACCCTGGCCAGAAGGTCTCCGTGGCCGTCGCCTTTCAGCTTCGGCATCCCCTTGCCGGCCAGCCTTAGCGACTGTCCCGCCTGGACTCCCGCCGGCACCTTCATCTTCACCCGCCCCGTCAGAGTGGGAACATACACGTCCCCCCCCAGGGCGGCGATGTAATACGGCACCTGCACATCCACCAGCAGATTGTCTCCCTGGCGCTTGAAGACCGGATGCGGACGCACCGTGATGTTCAGATACACGTCCTGCGTCCGGCCGTCGGCTCCCTTCGCTCCTCCGGGGAGGCGCACCCGGGATCCCGTGTCCACGCCTTTCGGGATGTTTACCGTCAACGGACGTCCCCCCACGCGGATCTGGCGCTGCGTTCCGGAGTAGGCCTCCTCCAGGGAGATCTCCACATCCGCTTCCAGCCCGCGCGGCGGAGCGGTGGTCGTGGTGAATCCTCCAAGGTCCACCCGCCCCGTGCGCACATCGAAGCCCGCTCCGCGGCCGAAGATCGTCTCGAATATGCTCCCGAAGTCGGAGCCGAAGTCCGACGCGCCTCCTCCGAAGTCGAAGTGGAACTCGCTCGGGTCGAAATCGGCCGTCGTGGCGTGTCCGCGCTGCTGGGCCTGTTGCCACTGCTGCCAGTTCGCGCCAAACCTGTCGTAGGCCGCCCGCTTCTCCGGATCCTTCAGAACTTCGTACGCTTCGCTGATCTGCTTGAAGCGCTCCTCAGCCTGCTTGTTGCCCGGATTCACATCCGGGTGGAGCTTGCGGGCCAGCTTGCGGTAGGCGGCCTTGATCTCTTTCTCGGTCGCGTTGCGCGGAACGCCCAGAACCTCATAGTAATCAACCGCCATTTTCGCCCGTCTGCTCCAACTCCATAATCTCGATTACCGGAGTTGCCGGGGATGCGGAACGTTGCCGGGTGGCCGGCCGTCCGCTCCCCGGCCGCCGGTCTCTCAACCGGCCTGCACGTCTATCTTCTTCGGCTTCACCGTCTCGGACTTCGGAAGCGTGACCGTCAGCACCCCGTCCTTGTATGTGGCCTTTACGTCCTGCACCTGCACCGGCACGCTGATGGAGAACGACCGCGAGAACTTGCCGTATGGCCGCTCCACCCGCAGCCACTCTCGGTTCTCGCCGGCCTCCCAGGGCCGCTCACCGTGGACGGTCAGGGCATCCGCCGTGACCTCCAGGTTGATGTCTTCCATCTTGATGCCGGGCAGCTCCATCATCACGACGATCTGGCTGTCGTCCTCGTAGACGTCGCACGGAGGCGTCCAGCTCGCCGCGACAGGCTGCTCCCTGCCGCCGAATCTCTTGCGCAGGGCGTCGAACATCTGATCCATCCCTTCCTGCAGCTCGGTCAGGTCCCGGAAGGGGTCCCATCTCCTGATGTCCATTCTCATCCTCCGTTCACCTCCTCATCGCCGGTCCCCGGAAGGATGCTCCACGGATCCGGGGACCGGCCGGAAGCTCAGTTTTCCTCTTTGTACTCGGCGTCAATGACTTCCTCACCGCCAGTTCCGCTCTCGGTGGCGGTCGCCGCCCCGGCCTCGGAGCCGCCGGAGGAGGCCGCCTGCTTGTAGAGCAGCTCGCTCAGCTTGTAGGAAGCATCCCGCAGCTCGTCCGCGGCCCGGCGGATCTGCTCGATGTCGCTGCCCTTCAGCGCCTCGCGCAGCCGGTCTATAGCCGCCTGAGCCGCCTCGCGCTCGGCCGGAGGAGCGTTGTCGCCCAGGTCCTTAAGAGTCTTCTCCGCGGAGTAGGCCAGCTGTTCGGCCTTGTTGCGCTCCTCGGCTTCCTCGCGGGCCCTGCGATCCTGCTCCGCGTACTGCTCCGCCTCACGGACCATCCGCTCGATGTCTTCCTTGCTCAGGTTGCTGGAGCCTGTGATGGTGATGCTCTGCTCCCGTCCGGAAGCCCGGTCCTTAGCGCTGGCGTGCAGGATGCCGTTCGCATCGAGATCGAAGGTCACTTCGATCTGCGGCACCCCTCGCGGCGCGGGTGGGATCCCGGTCAGATGGAACATCCCCAGGCTCTTGTTGTCCCGGGCCATTTCGCGCTCGCCCTGCAGGACGTGTACGGTCACCTCAGTCTGACCATCCGCCGCCGTGGTGAAGATCTCGGACTTGCGCGTCGGGATGGTGGTGTTCCTCGGGATCAGCTTCGTGAACACGCCGCCCAGAGTCTCGATGCCCAGGGACAGCGGCGTCACGTCCAGCAGCACCACATCCTTGACCTCTCCGGCCAGCACGCCGGCCTGGATAGCGGCGCCCACGGCCACCACCTCGTCCGGATTCACCCCGCGATGCGGCTCCTTGCCGGAAAGCTTCTTCACCAGCTCCTGCACCATCGGCATCCGGGTGCTTCCGCCCACCAGGATGACCTCGTCAATATCGCCCTCCTTCAGGCCCGCGTCGGCGATGGCCTGCTTGTAGGGCTCGATGCAGCGCTCCAGCAGGTCGCGCGTCAACTCCTCGAACTTGGCGCGCGTAAGCGTGATATCCAGGTGCTTGGGACCGTTGGCGTCCGCAGTGATGAAGGGCAGGTTGATATTCGTCTGCACCACATTGGAGAGCTCGATCTTGGCTTTCTCCGCAGCCTCGCGCAGACGCTGCAGGGCCTGCCGGTCCTGCTTCAGGTCAATACCGTGCTCCTTCTTGAACTCTGCGGCCACATAGTCCACGATGCGCTCGTCCCAGTCGTCGCCGCCCAGATGTGTGTCGCCGTGGGTGCTCTTGACCTCGAACACCCCGTCACCCACCTCAAGGATGGAGACGTCGAACGTCCCGCCGCCGAGGTCCCACACCAGGATGGTCTCGTTGGACTTCTTGTCCAGTCCGTACGCCAGCGCCGCCGCCGTGGGCTCGTTGATGATGCGCAGAACCTTCAGCCCGGCGATCTCGCCCGCGTTCTTCGTGGCGGTGCGCTGCGCGTCGTTGAAGTAGGCCGGCACCGTGATCACGGCGCTGTCCACCGTGTCGCCCAGATACGCCTCCGCATCCCTCTTCAGCTTCTGGAGGATCATGCTGGAGATCTCCTCCGGGCTGTACTGGCGGCCATCAATGGTGATGCGCTCGTTGGTCCCCATCTTTCTCTTGATGGAGATGATGGTGCGCTCCGGGTTCACGATGGCCTGCCGCTTGGCCTGCGTTCCCACAAGCCGCTCACCGGTCTTCGTGAAGCCCACCACGCTGGGTGTCAGGCGGGATCCTTCGGCGTTGGGGATGACCGTCGGCTCTCCGCCTTCCATCACCGCCACCACCGAGTTGGTGGTCCCCAGATCGATTCCTACTGTCCTAGCCAATGTTCGTCACCTCCGCCCGGCCATCTCCTGCCATAGCGCCGCTTGCTCGCGGCCGGGAATCCTTGTCGGACCGGGCTGTAAAATGTCTTGATGAGTCTTGCGTTTGGATTCAGGTCACCCGCGGCTGCCGGCCGGTGCGAGTCAGGTCTTTTGGACCTGGAAGTCCCGGCCGATTTCAGCCTGTGCGTATTATGACATTTGAGTCCACCATTGTCAATGCGTTTCGCATACGTATTGTTCCCTCTTTCCTCGCTTTTTATGCTCCGCACCGGTGTTTTTTGCGTGGCAGGATTCCGGGGTGAGGCGATGGAAGGTTCGTAACTGATGGAATGTTGATTGGGCCGAATCGTGTGTGCTTCAAGGAGGGATATACCGATGT
Source organism: Armatimonadota bacterium (assembly GCA_037478975.1). Lineage (GTDB taxonomy): Bacteria > Armatimonadota > UBA5829 > DSUL01 > DSUL01 > CALCJH01. The sequence goes on along the minus strand of JBBFLP010000066.1, from coordinate 669 downwards.
TGTCCGGGTCTGACCGCTTGCGGCTGCTGGCCGCTCTGTTTATTGCGGGAACCCTGCTGAGCGCTTCCTGCGCCTTCTGCGCGGAGGAGACGTCCAGCGTGGTCCAGCTGACCATATACAATCAAGACTTCGGGCTGGTGAAACACCTGCGTGCCGTTCCGTTGTCCGCCGGCCGGAACACGGTGGTCATTGACGACGTGGCGGCGCTCATCCAGCCGGAGACGGTGCACTTCGTCAGCCTGACAGCTCCGGATGCCGTGCGCATTCTGGAGCAGAACTATCAGTACGACCTGCTGGACCCCGTCGCGGTTCTCAATAAGAGTGTCGGAAAGAGGGTGGTCGTCCGGCACCCGGAGTCCGGCGAGGTGGTGGAGGGGACGCTGCTCAACCCCGTCACCTGGGACGCATCCGGCCCGGCCGGACAGGCTGGCGGCGCTTCGCGGGCGGCCTCTCCGGCATCGCTCGTCATTCAGACAGCTAAGGGCCCGGTGCTGAACACGGCGGGGCAGATCGAACTGGCGGAGCTCCCGGAAGGACTTATCTCGAAGCCGCGCCTGCTCTGGCTGCTGGAGTCCGGCCGCGCGGGAACGCACCAGATGGAGATCTCTTATCTCACTCGCGGGCTCAACTGGTCGGCCGACTATGTTGCCGCGGTGTCGGCGGATGACA
>JBBFLP010000065.1:2565-12815 GCA_037478975.1 Armatimonadota bacterium | reverse complement strand
GGCGTAGATTTGCCCGTGCGGGTGCGAAAGCGTTACGCCGATCTCGCGGCCTTTGTTCTCGAAAAGATACACATAGTCCACGAAATCTAGCGCGCCCAGTTCCAGAAACCGGTCCTGCCACACCTGCACCAGCTTCCGGATCCGCCGCACTGGCATATCCGCCAGAGTGGCAGTGTGGTCGGGGGAGTACAGCACCACCTCGCAAACCCCCTGCGCCGGAGCTACTGGCGACCAGGGTGTGCCTTCTACCGCCGGTTCGGGAGGGGTGCGCTGCAGGGAAGGGAAACGGTTCTCGAAGACGACAATGTCATAGGTCTCGCGCGGGACCTCGGTGGGGAAGGCTCCGGGCCTGGTGGGACACAGCGGGCAGAAATCGTCGGGCGGATGAAATGTGCGATCCTGGCGATGGGTGGCCGTGATGACCCACTCGCCCAGCACGGGATGCCATCGAAGCTCGCTCACCGGCTTTCCTCCCCGCTGGCTTCCTGGTTCCCGCTATCTTGCTCTTCGTCCTCGAACGTGTAATAGATGATGCGCCGTCCGTCCGGCAGGCGATCTTCTTCTCTGGTCAAATCCGTCTGTCTCCCGCGCCTCGTTCTTGTGAATGGATCCCCGGACCGGCCGGGCCCCATCATCAGGAGAGTATACAGGCTTTTGCCGCCTCCGCAAGCGGGTGGTTGCTTGCGTCCTCTCGGGGCCAGAAGCCTGTCAAAAGTCAACCGGTTCTTTTGCCAGTTTGTGCTGTATAATAGGGTAAAGCAGGGCCGGTCATGGGACTGTAAGCGTCCCACGGGATTCCGGCTCGTTTGGCGGCAGGGCCGCAAGATGCCGCCTGGGAGGCGCGGCCCGTCACAATATGAGAACAGGAGGAGAGGAGAAGCCCCCACCGTATTTGCCGCTCTCCTTTCAACCTGCTAATAGTGCGCAATACCGGCGCCTTCCGGTGGCACTCTCACGGAAGAGACCTGGCAGCACAATCTGGAGCCGCTTTCTGCAGGGACGCCGTCATTACGCCACGTGCGTGGCCCGGAATGCCGGGCTGCGGCCCAAAAAGGGGACAGCGGGCCGCAGCCTCTTGCGGACCGTTCGTTGGAAAGGGATGACCAGATGACTATACCCGCCGAGTTCGACGGGACGGCCGCGTTCGCGGAGCGGTGGCGCTCTGCGCGCGGAGGCGCGAAGGGCTGGCTGGAACGGAGCCCGGGAGTAGCCTTAGCGGCTTTATTTGCGTTGGCGATGATAGTGGCGTGTCCGGTCTCGGCCGCGCCGGGTGAAGATCCGTGGACGTTGCACCGCGACGCCCACACCAAGCTTACTGACGGGGTCACGGCGGCCCCGCTTCCTGGCGACTCCGCGTGGGTGACGCTTTACGGCGATTCCACCATCCTCCCCCGTACCCGCTACAACCCGGGAGAGTTCAGCTTCTGGGGGATGAACGCTCCAATCGGGCTCTCGCCCACCCGCACTCCGTCGCTGTATGTCAGGTTGATCCAGGCGAACATCCGCGGAGTGCGCTACGACATGCTCTGGAACGCGGCGCAATTCCACGGGCCGGATAGCATGCTCTTCGATGCGCTCGGGGTGGAATCCGATATCAACGCGTACGCCGCGGACGGGTTCTCGGTGGTCGGGGTGGTGGGCTACACGCCCGCATGGGCCAACGGCCTGAAGAACCGGGAGTATCCTCCGAACAACCCCGTCGAGGGAGAGCTGATCCAGTTCAATAGCGACGAGGAGCAACTGAGCAAGTTTCCGGTCATCACCACACTGCAGAACATTTTCCCCGTCGCAGTCACTCCGGTGGAGTACACCACCGAGCGTGTGGAAGAGGAGATCATCACAACAAGCTTCTCACGCGGGATGCAGCCGCGCTGCTCTCGCAATCCCGTGGTCGTCGGGACGGAGACGGTCTGGGTGGACGAGAATGATGGGCGTGGCTGGGTCCAGTGGACCCGGGTGGATAATCTCATCTACTCGCCGGACGGCGCCGAGCATTACGAGTTCGATCGCTCCGGGCGCGTGAAGTTCCGGAATAACGAGTACTACTACTATCACGGCAAGACCCCCGCGTTCAACTCGCGTGTCAAGATCAGTTACGATGTCATCACTTCCCTCTACAAACAGGGCGTGGACTATGTTATCAGTCCACTGGATGGCAAGATCATCAGAGTCAAGGGGGACATCAGCGGATACATCCCGGAGGAGGAGTTCGACTCCGCCCCGCTGGACGGGCGCTGGTCGTGGATCAACGAGCCGACTTCCTGGGATGTGGGGCAGACCACACCGGGGATGCTTGCGGCGACCTCCTCGAACGGCACCAACACCATCGGGCATTTTCTTCATCAGGATTTCACCGGAGACGGGGACTTCTCCGTATACCTGCGCGTCAACAAGATGACGAACGGCCAGTGCGGCATTGCTGTCTACCAGGATGCCAGCAACTGGTTCAGATACTGCGTGACCTCCAGCGCCGGACGTCCGTTCCTGGTAAGCTCGACGAACGGGACGGTGACGTCTTTTGGGGGAGGTGGAGAACTGGGCTTCCTGATCAATCCGCCGTGCTGGGTGGTGGTGCGCAAGAGCGGCGACACCTTCACGGTCTTTACCTCCTCCAACAATCCTGAAGCTCCTGACGGCGGCTTCCACAAGACCTACACCTTCTCAAGGACATTCCAGTTTCCGCTAAAGGTCGGGATCTCCTTCGCGGGGGCTTCTCAGGTGGAACTGGATAAGTTCTGGGTGAAGCTGCCCTCCATCCCGGCGGGCGGTCAGGTCCGGGTGTTCTACAACTATATGAACACCAAACCGTTCACCGACTTTCTTAAGCGGTGGGTGGGGCACTTCAAGGATCGTGTGAAGTTCTGGGAGGTCTGGAATGAGCCGGATCAGGGGTGGGTCTGGCAGGGTGGAACGGAGCTCTATTCCGTGTTGCTGCGGGACGCTTATCAGGCCATCAAGGAGGCAGACCCGGACGCCCGCGTGCTGAACGGCGGGTTCGCTGACAGCGCCACTGGCAGGATGTCCATCATCTACAACACCATCGGCAAGGAGTTCTTCGACTTCGCTGCATGGCACCCCTACAACTTCCGTAACCTGCCGCCGGACTCGTACAACTGGGGCCCCGGAAACTCGAATGGCATCGGGCGCGCGGCAATGATCGCGGCCGGTGACGAAGACAAGATGGTGTTCTTCGGCGAGCTGGGAACCACCAGCGCCGTTGCCGCCGCAGGTGGCGGTCTGAACGACTGGAAGCAGGCGGAATATGGCGTGCGTCAGTTCCTCTGGGCGCGCCGGCTTGGCTATCCGCGCGCGGTCCAGTGGTATCCTGCCGTGGACGAGGCACCCGTGGGGCAGGGTGAGGACAGTATCTGGCGCGAGCACTCGGGGATCTTCTACTACGGCTCCGGGCTGCCGAAACCGGTCTACTGGATCACTGCTTCGGCAGCAAAGAACAAGGGCGTGTTGCTGGATCTGGCCACCTATGACGCCGCTGGCAACCGCATCCCCCAGGACGGGATGTTTGATCTGACCCGCGCCACAGTGGGAGTATATGACCGCTCGAAGGTGGCCGCCGTACGTGTTTACACATCGCGGACAGCAACGGACCCATCCTGCCGGCCTCCGCTCGTGGCGGCCCGGCATATCGGACAGGCCGGGGCGGCTCCCTTCGCAGTAACGGTGAATACCGGTTCGTCCTCTCTGCTACACGAGCAGTGGACGGCGACTGCAGTCTCTCCCACGGAGTTCCAGGTGACGGCGTCCGTCTCCGGGACGCAGGGCATTGCCACCGTCGGCGTTCCTTTCGTGTCGGACAACGGGGTGGTGCAGTTCACCATCCCTGCGGTCTCCAAGCCGTATGTGGCCGGTGACCGGTTCGAGTTCGAGACGTTCGCGGGCGACGGTTTTGAGCTGGCCGGAGAGTGGACAAACGACGGCAGCGTTCAGGGCCCCGGGATCATCGAGATCCCGCTGGCGCAGGGGACGCGCGGCCGTTATGTCTCAATCCAGTTTGTGAAGGCTCCCTCCACCCGCTACATCAAGGTGGATGAGATCGCCGTTTTCGATACGGCCAACACGAATGTTGCGGCCGGTAAGCTGTACATCGTGGACGGCTACCAGAAGATGTTCGACTCTGACGGGATTGAGTTGCACCTGTCGGAGATCGCACAGCTTCCCGACGGGACGCGTGTGGACGTTACAGGTAAGGTGCTGCACTTCAAGCAAGGCTCCATCGGCTACCTGCAGGAGCCGGACCGGTCCTCGGGGCTGCGCATCGACGGCAACCTGAGTGCCATTCCGCGGGACAGCCTGGTGAATGTCTCCGGTCTGATTAGCACCACATCTGGAGGCGAACGGCGCATTCTGGTGGACCAGATCTCCGTGGTGGGAACGGCATCGCCCGTCCCGCTGGCCGCGAACAACCGCGACCTGAAATCGCCGATGATGAACGGGCTGTACGTCCGCGCATACGGGCGGGTGAAACCGGGATCCATCACCACGTTTACGTATGAGATCACGGATGGGTCGGACCAGGAGGGCATTCTGATCTCCACGCCGGAAGTGCCGGACCTCCAGCCCGGCCAGTTCGTGACGGTGACCGGGGCCGCCGGCTTCAACAACCGGCGCGTGATCTACGAGCGCTGGCCGCGGTCGCCGTAGAGCGGACCGCAAACCGTATATTCTCGATTCGGGGCCCGCTGCGGATGCGGCGGCCCCTTTTCTCTGAGCGTACTGTCAACGCCCGGTGGTGGGGATGTGAATGGGAACTGATCCTGCTCATCCGATGTTACAGAGAGTGAGCGGGATGACATCCTGCCCTGTAATGAGAAGGATCGGAAACTGATGAAGACCGTTGACATAATCGCTGCAGTCCTTCTGGTTGTCGGAGGACTTAATTGGGGTCTGGTAGGCCTGTTTGGTCTTGACTTGGTTGCCGCGTTATTCGGGGAGATGAGCATTGCTTCCCGCGCCGTGTATGTGCTGGTCGGCCTGGCCGGCCTCTATCAGGCGATAGGACTGAAGGGGATTCAGGAGCGCAGGGGCGTCACCGCCCACGCTCGCACGTAACTGTAAAGCTTGCCTGAGAAGCCCTGACCACCGGGAGGCGGATGATGCAAAATCATCCGCCTCCCTTATTCTGCGGCGCTGAGCGCGTGCACAATCGCCTCCCGGGACGCATCCACCACCGTAACGTGGTCCGCCTCCGGCAGCTCCACGCGGGAGATGGCCGGGGAGATTGCCGCCAGACGCCGGGACATCCCCGGCGGAATGATATCATCCCTCGCCCCGTGGACGATCAGCACTTCCGCGGGACGCTGCCGGTCCACGATCTTGGCCAGGAGCGACCGGTTGTCGTAGCGATGCTGCAGCAGAAGGCAGAGCGGCCATCCCACCCGTCTGCGGGCAAGGTCCATCGAAGAAGTGAAGGGCGCAAGCAGTATGACCTGCCGCAGCTCCCGGTCCGAGGCGAACAGGAGCGCCGCCGCGCTCCCCAGTGAGTGCCCTATCGCCACCGTCCGGCGCTCCAACTCCCGCTCCGGCACTTCCAGGCGCTCCGCCAGAGTCCGGAAGGCCTCCCGCGAAGCGAGCTCAATGCTTTTCGGTGACGGCTCTCCCTCGCACCGGCCGTAGCCGGGATACTCCACCATCAGCAGATGAAATCCCCGCTCGCGCAGGTAGCCTGCAGCCTCCGGCCAGTCCAGCGCCGAGGAGGCGTTCCCGTGGAACAGCACGGCCACCCGGATGCCCTTGCTGCCGGCGCTGCCGGTGGGCAGGGCCAGATAAGACTCCTGCCGCAGCCTCTCCCTGCGTGGTCCTTCGATGGTGTACTGGAGGGCCTCCACTCCGGCCGGTAGCTCGTCGCGGACGGCGATGCGGCTGGGAAGAGGGTGGTAGATCAGCGTTTCCTGAAAAGCATAGAGGAACCAGACGAACGCGCCCGCCAGCGCCGCAGCAAGCAGGATGCCGCCCATCGCGCGGCGGCCTCCCTTACTCATAGCGCAGGGCCGTGATGGGATCCACATAGGCCGCCCGCACGGCCGGATACAGCCCGAAGATGACCCCCACGGCGCACGCCACGAACAGGCTCAGCAGGATGGCCTGCACACTGACCACCGTGGTCCATCCCGCGTATTGCGAGATTGCGGTAGCCCCTCCCACCCCGAGCGCTACCCCAATCAACCCGCCCAGCACTGTGATGACCAGGGCCTCCAGCAGGAACTGACGGAGCACGTCGCCTCGCGCGGCTCCCACGCAGCGGCGGATGCCGATCTCACGGGTGCGTTGCGTGACGGTGGCCAGCATGATGTTCATGATCCCGATGCCGCCCACCACCAGGGAGATGCCTGCGATCGCCCCCATCACGATGTTGAATACCCGCTGCGTCTCCTGGCTCTGGCGGATCAGCTCCGCCGGCACTTCTATGGTGTAGTCGTCCACCCCTCGATGCCTGCGCTTCAGCATCCGGTCCAGGATCTGGGCGGTCTCCGGCGCGGCTGCTTCCGAGCCAGACTGGATGATGATGGCGCTTACCGGACTGACCTCCAGAGCCTGCTTTGCGGTCATGGCCCTTAGCGTCTGCACCACCGCCCGCACGTTGGAGGGAACGGGCTGCTCCGAATACATCAGGAAGGTGCGGATGGAAACGGTGATCGGGATATAGATGTCAAAATTCTGGTCCGGGATCTCCACAACGGTCCTGGAGGGGATGACCTTTTCAGCGATCGCTCCCACCACCGTGAACGGGATGCCTGAAAGCTTGATGGTCTTGCCGACCGGATCCTCGAAGCCAAAAAGTCTGCGCCGGATTCCCGATCCCAGCACGCAGACGCGCGCCGCTTTTTGCTCGTCCTCCTCTGTCAGGAAGCGACCGCGGGCAATCTCTGAGCGCGTGACTTCAGGCAGCCCGGGAGAGGCCCCCAGAACGCGGACGGAGACGGGAGGGCCTTCCACTGCCAGCTCCGCCTGCACCTGCCTCACCGCCACCACGCGCGTGGCGTACTGCAGAGTCTGACGCGCGGCCAGCGCGTCGCCGTAGTTCAGCCCGTAGGGGGACTTCTCCTGAGCTTTCTCCAGAGCTGCTCCGGCCAGTGGCTTGCGCATCACGCGCACCACGTCCACGCCCAGCAGCCTGAGCTGTTCCATCGCCTCCCTCCGTGCTCCCTCGCCGATGGAGACCATCGCGATGACGGCCGCCACCCCGAAGATGACGCCCAGCATCGTGAGGAACGAGCGCAGCTTGTGCGCCAGCAGCTCTTGCAACCCGCTGAGAATGGACTGCCAGACGCTCACGTCTTCAGCTTTTTGCCTTCGCAGGAGTGGGCACGGGAAGCGCCGCCGGCTTCTCGTCCTGCCGGGGAGCGGGCTGTTGACGCGTGGGGTCCTTCAGTGCAACCACCTCGCCCCCGTTCAGACCTTTGCGGATGGACACGAACGTCTCGTTCCGCTTTCCCGTCTCCACCTTCCTTGCCACGAACGAAGCTCCCCGCTTCACGTAGACCAGTCTCTTCCCCTCCTTCTCGAAAACAGCCTCGATGGGAACATACACCGTGTCTGTGACGCGGTCTGAGATGATCTCCACGTTGGCGGTCATTCCCGGCCGGATGGGGGAGATTCCCGAAGTGTTGATCTTGATGGTCACCTCGAAGTTCTTGCGGCCGGGGGTGCCGGATGTCTCCCAAGGTGACGCCTCCGTGGCCAAACTGGAGATCTCCCGCACCACTCCGGTATAGGTCTTGCCGGGCAGGGCGTCCAGGGTGAGGCGCACGCTCTGCCCCACCTTCACCCGCGCAATGTCCGCCTCTTCCACCTGAGCCTTCACCAGCATGCTGGAGAGATCCGGCAGTTGCAGGATCTGCTGGCGCGGGTAGACAGAGTCACCCTCCTTGAACTTGCGCCTTCCGTCCGCGGTCCAGGTCTTCTGGATGACCACAAGGCCCCCCTTCGGAGCAAGGATGCGGCTCTTCTGCAGACGTCCCTCCGCTTCCTGAAGGCGCATCCGGGCCATCTGAGCGGAGAACTCCACGTTGCGCACGTCCGCCTGCTTCTGACTCTCCCGGCTCTCCACCTCCTTGCGCTTCAGGGCAAGCGCCTTCTCCTGCTTGGTGACGTTGAACTGTTTGCTTCGGACGTCGATCTCGGCCACCTCCACTTCCGACTGCGGGATCAGGCGGTCCGAGGCAAGGCGTTTCTTCTTGTCCAGCTGCGCCTGAGCCCGTTCCAGCTCGGCGCGGTCGAAGTTCAGCTGGGCTTCCTGCTGCTCCACCTCTGTGCGGTTGGACTCTTTCTGGATCTCGAACTCCAGCTTGGCCTTCTCCACCTGCGCCACTGCGTTGTTATATTCCAGTGTGGCTGTCCGCACCGCTTCGCGCAGGGGCGTGTCGTCGAACTGGACCAGCAACTCGCCCGGGGAGACGGTCCGCCCCTCCGGCACTAGGTAGATGATCTTGCCCTCGATCTCCGAGGACACCAGCACGCTGTTCTCTGCCTCGACGCTGCCCAGCTGCTTGACGCTTACCACCAGCTCTCCGCGCCGCGCCTGAGCTGTCGGGATGAAGACCTCTTTTTTGTCCTTCGGGAACCAGCGTGCCCACTGGGCCGGGAGCACCTTCACCCCGCCCCATACCGCAGCCGCAACGAGGATAAGGATGATCAGCGGCTTGGTCAGACGCCGCAAGGGGATGCGCCGCAGGAGTGTCTTTCTCTCTTCTGCAATCTCCATAGTCCGCCCTAACCGCCCAGACGTTCGGCCAGATCCCGTCCCACGGCCCGCTCCAGGGCGATCTGTGCCAGGAAGTAGTCTATCTCCGCCGAAAGCAGGCTGCTGCGGGTCTGGGTGAGGGCCACCTGCGCCTCCAGGATGTCCCGGTTGGTCACCAGCCCCTCCTCCACCATCCGGCGCGCAAGCTCCAGGTTGTCCTGCGCCACCTTCAGATTGGCGGAGTAGATATCCAGTGTGGCGGCCACCGCTTCCAGCCTGCGCACCGCCGAAAGTACTTCATTGGTGATGCGCTCCCGCAGGAAGGCTTCCTCCACTTTCAGTTGCTCCAGGCTACGGCGGGATGTTTCCTTGCGCTCACGGCGGCTGACGGCCCCGAGCGGCAGCGAGTACTCAAGCCCGCCCGCCCAGTAGCTCTGCGACTGGAAGTCGCCGCCTCCCGCCAGTCCCAGCCCGGCCCGTGTGTAGGAAGCCACAACGTCCAGGGATGGCCGCAGGTCGTCGCCGGCCACCCGGTAGTCCAGCTCCTGACGGCGGATGGCGATCTGTTGGGCTTTCAGGTCCCGGCGGTTCGCCAGCGCTTCTTCCACCAGCTTCTGTGAGTCCAGCTCAGCGCGCTCCGCAGATGCCGTGTCCACCAGCTCCGTTTCTTGCCCCACGGGAAGGCCCATTGCGAGGAGCAGCGCGTCCAGAGCGTCCCGGTAGGCGCGCTGCCGCTCGATCAATGCGTCACGGCTCTGCGCCAGCCGGATCTCCGCGCGGGAAAGCTCTATCTCCGCCACCAGCCCCTCCTCCAGCCTTCTGCGCGCCATCCGCACCGTCTCCTGCGCGATCTCCACATCCGCCTCACTCACTTTGATGAGATCCCGGGCGCGCACTGCGTTCAGATAAGCTCGCACTGTGGCTTCGGCGGTCTCCTGGCGCGCCAGCCAGAACGTATTGTCCTGCACGGCCAGCGCCAGTTCCGCGGACACGATGCTCACATTCGTGGGCGAGAGGCCTCCACTCTGGCGGGAAAGGGGACGCCGGTACTGCAACCTCAGATTGGATGTTGCTCCGCTGGTGGCCGCAGGCACCAGGGACGCCGAGAGAGCGTCTCCAGCCCGGCTCTGCCACTCCACCCGGGCGCCCGCTGCGGCAGCGGTCTCTCCGGACCCGCCGCCCACGGACGCCTGACTGATGCCGGCAAAGACCGATGTGTCCACCAGATCCCGCGCGGACGCCAGCCCGGAGACCGCCGCCAGATAGGAAACTCGCGCCTGCTTCAACTGCGGGTTGTTCTGCAGGCTGATCCGGACGGCGTCGCGAAGCGTCAGGCTGGCGGGGACGCGCTCAGACTCAGATGGCAGAGACGCAGATGCGGGCGAGGCGGCCGTAGACTGTTGGGCCGGCGCGGGGCCGCCGGCTGCCGGAACGAACAATCCCGCAATGATCACCGCGAATAACGATCGGACCCTCAGCAATACGCCTCACCCCCGTAACCAGGGAACACCGCGAATCTCCTCCGGATAGTAGCTTTCCCCGCCGGATGTCC
>JBBFLP010000065.1:0-2465 GCA_037478975.1 Armatimonadota bacterium | reverse complement strand
GGGCCCTTCACCTCCGCCAGCTTCAGGTATTCCTTCAGATCGTCTCCCCATTTCATCCCCACGGGATGCTTGAAGTTCGGATCTTTGACGCTGGTCCCTTCGGAGTGGCACCGGCCGCAGATCATGGCCTGCCTGTCGAATGGCAGGGTGGAGATCTGCCCGATCTTGGTCTTGTCGCCCGTGGTGGCGTGGGCGCTGCCCGGTCCGTGGCAGGCTTCGCACTGGACGCCCGCCTCGTTGTAAGTCTTCTTCGCGGGGTCGTATGCGGTCACGTGGCAGGGGACGCACTGGGTCATAGCATCCACCACCTGAAGCGGCTTCCAGCGCTTCTCGTTCACAAACCACTTGCCCGGCAGGGTCTTGCCATCCTTGCCGATGTACGCCTGTGAGCGCTTCCCGACGCCAAGCACCATATGGATGTCCTCTTTGTTCACCGGGCAATCATCGCCGAAATCGGCCACGACAGCCCCCTTCTCCGAGGCCATCAGGAGGGCTTTGGGATGCGCCGTCTTTTCGAACGCCTCCACCAGCTCCTTGTTCGTTACCTTATGACAGACAACGCACAGTTTGGAGCCGGAGTATGTGGCATCCGCGGGCGGCTGAGCCACCGCAATATGCGTCACCGTCAAGACTGCGGCGGCAACTGCCAGTATGGCCGCCCCGCCGATGAGAGCGTTCTTCCGTGGCTTGCTCATCTCTTCAGACCCCTTCACGCCGGGCCGGGACCCGGTCTCGCGTCAAACCTGACTTCAGAATACCTCACCCGTTAGACCCCGCTCAATGGACCTTTGGTACGGTCCGCCACGGCGGAGCCTTCCACAACCTCAGAAACTGACCGCCCGCAGCCAGTCATGCAGCAGGAACCAGAGCCGGCCGATCAGAAGCGACATCCTGGCCATCACTGTGGCTCCGAACATCGCTCCGAAGCCCAGCATCAGCATCCACCGGCCGATCTGCGCCGCCCTTGCCGCCCTTCTGTGCTTCTCATAGTCGAAGCTGAAGAAGAAGTAGCTCATCACCGTGAGCAGCACGAACAGGAAGATGGCGTTGTTCACGGCGGCCGATACTGTCAGTCCCGGGCTGTCTCCCACCGGCGCGTGCGGGATGACGGGCTTCAGGCTTGCGGCGATCTTGGGGAAGTTGGCGCCGGCGAAGTCCTGGAACATCCAGCCCACCGCCAGTCCCATCACCGCTCCGAATGCCAGCCGGCTGATCCAGTTGTGCTTCTGGGAATAGACAAAGTAGAACATCGCCCCGCCGGTCAGCGCAAACGCCCACCACCAGCGCCCCTCGTTCCACATAGGAACCCACCACTTGGGGATGAGGATCTCGCTGACCACCAGGAACAGTCCGTAGCCCACCGCCAGCCCCAGATAGAAGTGCTCGAACAGGCGGTAGACCACATTCTCTCGATACAGAAACGTGTAGATGGCCAGGGTGCAGATGGCTCCGGACCATACCACCGTCCGCTGGACCGCTTCCTGGTTCGAGAAGAACTGCTGCAGCGCTTCGTTCATCGCCCGGAACCTCCAGCGCGCCGGGACGCGAAATAGCCGATGTTCGCCAGCACGATGAGGAAGATCATCAGGAGCTCCGCCAGCGAAAGCGAGTTGGACCAGCGCACGCCGCTGCGCGGGTCGTTCAGCAGCGTCTCATACTGCGCGCCGCCCACCAGTCCGGGCAGCATGCCGACCAGCTGCTTGGCGTCCAGCGGATCATATCCCTGCGCCACCATCACCGCCGTCGGCGCGTAGGCGATGGGCGTCCCGTACACAGCCTGGATGAAAGCCACCCACAGCATGATGTTGCCCACCGGGGTGATGTGGCAGACGAAGCCGATGTCCTCAATATCCTTCACGCCCTTCATGACGGGCAGCTCCGAGAGGGGCGTGCCGCGGTAGTCCTGGCGCACCGTGCCCGGGATGTCCTTGGCCATGGACTTCAGAAAGGCCACCATTGGCACGGCCTTCCAGCCCCAGTTGACCCAGTCTCTGCCGTACACCTTGCCATACTCCGGCGCAAGCCGCTCCGCGGTGTTCTGCATCAGCGTGGTGGTCTGAGGCGCCCACGGCAGGATGGCGAAAGGCACGTTGTTGCGGAAAAGGTGACGCATCAGAGCTTCCGTCTGAGGCAGGCTCTCGGCCAGCGTTCCCGCGCCCCAGTCTCCGGAAAGGATGGCCAGCTTTCCCTTCGGAATGGACTCCACCGCGTCGTAGACTCCCCGCACCTCCGGAGTGATGGCCGTCGGGAGTTTGAACGGGACGAACATCGGCAAAGCGATGACCGCCACCAGCAGGACATACATCACCCGGCGGTCTATGCGCTGCATCCGTTCGAAGACGGTCACCGGGTCAGACCTCCTTCTCGAAGTAGCTGCCGCGCTCCAGCGACAGCCAGATCCTCAGACCCATCGCCAGCGCTCCCACGGCGATCCCGAACTCGATGCCCCGTTGCGCCGCCGCGTT